>JACMJI010000377.1 GCA_014380705.1 Gorillibacterium sp.
AACGGCAAACCTATCGAAAGGTAGGGACGCAAAGCTAAAGGGCCTTCCGCTAAGGATGGCAGCCAGCTACCGAATGGACGGGCTTTTTTTGTTGTAAGAAACGAAATGTGTGTTATTTAACTAAAGCTCTAACGATAACGGCAAACCTATCGAAAGGTAGGGACGCAAAGCTAAAGGGCCTTCCGCTAAGGATGGCAGCCAGCTACCGAAAGGAGTTTTTACCAAT
Source organism: Gorillibacterium sp. (assembly GCA_014380705.1). The sequence continues at coordinate 227 of JACMJI010000377.1, forward strand.
GCGCAAGACATTACTTTCGTTCATCGTTACAATCACCATGGTGCTGGGACTCTCCCTTCACCCAATTGCAGTAGCTGCCGAATCGAAAATCTCTTGGCTCGATGTCTCCAACTTAAATAATGGAGTAATCAGCATTAACTATAAGGTTGCCTCAACCACGCGCATTAAGGTCATGATTACAAAGGACTCTACCAAATATACGTATAATCTAAATTCGAAACAAGAAACCCAATCCTTCCCCCTGCAATCTGGCAATGGAGAATACAAGGTTGCGATTTTAGAGAATATTTCCGGTAATAAGTATAAAACACTTCAATCTGACTCTATCAGCCTGGCACTTACGGATTCGGCTTCCCTCTATCTAAATTCGATCCAGAACATCAATTGGGCAGAATCCGTGACAGCAGTTAAGAAAGCACAAGAACTCACTAAAGGCAAGAAGACAGATGAAGAAAAGGCCAAAGCGATCTACAATTACATCATCCGTACGATCAGCTACGATTATAAGTTGGCCAGCACTGTAACTTCAGATTACCTTCCAGTGGTAGACCAAGTGCTTACGACGAAGAAGGGAATCTGTTACGACTACTCATCCTTATATGCATCGATGCTGCGCAGTGTTGGAATTCCAGCCAAGTTGGTCATGGGTAACTCAAGCTATGTTGAAGAATATCATGCATGGAATGAAGTATTCCTAAATGGCAAGTGGATAACCGTGGATACAACGGTTGATGCAGGCTACAAGAAGAGTAATAAAACCATCAGCTTCAGCAAAGACCAAAGCAAATATGAGGCACTTAAAGTTTACTAATCGGTAGTGATTCGACGTCTAGTCGATATTTTTTAAGAACCCTATACACGGGTTCTTTTTCATTTACCGGGGAACAATATTATATGAAATGGAAGCAACCGCCTATTATTTACGCAAAAATGTATGGAAATTGCTTGAAAAGGAACATCTTATTGCATATAGTAAAGGAAGGACAAGAATTACATTATAGATATAGGGGGAACTGGGACAATGAAAAAGGCGTTTGTTACATTAACGATCTGTATCATGATGTTGACAGTGGTTGTAGGCTGTGGCAAAAAGGAAAATACTGCAAGTCCTACAGCAGGTGCTACAACGAATACTGGAATTAAGGCACCAGCAGGTTTTAAAGTGGGTATGGTGACAGATGCAGGTACGATCGATGATAAATCTTTTAACCAAGGCACCTATGAAGGTATCGTTAAAGCCGCTGCGGATTTTAAATTCGACAAAAAATACATTAAACCAGCTGGTACCACTGAAGCAGATTACCTTAAAGAAATTGGCAACCTCTATGATGCGGGTTTTAAGTACATTGTGACACCAGGGTATAAGTTTGAAACGGCTATCTTTAAAGCTCAAGATAAATATCCTGAAGGCAAATTTGTCATCCTCGATGGTGCACCCCAACCTGGAGATTATAATTATAATGTTAAAGCCAATACCGTTGCCATTTACTTTGCTGAACATGAATCCGGCTTCTTGGCTGGTGTAGCAGCAGCTCTTGAACTGAAAGAAGGAGAAGCAGGCTTTATCGGCGGTATGAAAATCCCCGCAGTTCAGAAATTCAACTGGGGCTTCCAACAAGGCTTGAAATATGCCAATGAGAACTTCCAAACGAAGATCGAGCTCAAAGCCGAGAATGTTGTATACCAAGGTACCTTTAGTGATTCCGCCGCTGGTGGACAACTGGCTGCTCAAATGTACAAAAAAGGAGTTAATGTTATTTTCACCGCTGCTGGCGGCGTAGGCGTTGGTGCAATTAATGAAGCCAAAACCCGTGCATCGGCTGGAGAAAAAGTATGGATCATCGGCGTTGATACCGATCAATATGCTGATGGTATCTACAAAGACGACAAATCGATTATCCTTACGTCTGCAGTGAAGAAAATCGACCAAGCAACGTATGATATGATTAAAGCTGACATCGAAGGTAAATTCCCAGGCGGACAAACATTGACCTTTAGTGCGAAGAATGACGGTGTGGGAATTCCAGTGAAAAACCCTAACTTGAGTGAAGGAACTGTAACGAAGGTTGCGGAAGTATACGCAAAGATCAAAGCTGGCGAACTTACAGTAGCTGCTGAAAAAGGATCACTTATTGAATAAATAGCATTAACTTGGGAATAACGGTTAGCCATACAATGGACGATATCCATTCTCAAAAAATATAAGAACCATATAGTGAAAACTTAACGTTTCTTATATTTTAAAAAAAGACGGAGGACTTCCGTCTTTTTTTTTCCTCAAGATTAAAGGTTTCAGGCTTATAACTCTATCTTAATGGACGTTTGTTCTGATGACGATGGGATCATTTTATCTTTAGGATCTTAGCACTAAAAAGTTTAACCAGCAAAGGGTGAGCTGTTGCATGGACTATGTAGTCGAGATGCACAATATCAGAAAAGAATTTCCCGGTGTCGTGGCCAATGATGATATAACGCTTTGTCTGGAGAAGGGTGAAATCCACGCACTTCTCGGTGAGAATGGAGCCGGTAAATCCACTCTCATGAGTATCCTGTTTGGGATGTACCAGCCGGATCGCGGCTTAATCAAGGTAAAGGGTAAGGAAATGCGAATTGCGAATCCTAATGTCGCGGGTGAGCTAGGCATTGGAATGGTTCATCAGCATTTTAAACTTGTAGAAAATTTCACGGTTTCTGAGAATATCGTGCTGGGTATTGAACCCCGTAAGTATATGTTTGGGCTGGACATTCACTCCGCCAGTAAACGTATTGAAGCGTTATCCAAGCGTTACGGCTTAAATGTAGATCCCAATGCCAAGATTGAAGATATTTCTGTAGGAATGCAGCAGCGTGTAGAAATCCTAAAAATGCTGTATCGCAACGCAGATGTGCTCATTTTCGATGAACCGACGGCGGTTCTTACGCCGCAGGAAATTTTAGAGCTAGGTAAGATTATGCGGAGCCTAATCGCCGAAGGCAAATCAATCATTTTGATAACCCATAAGTTAAAAGAAATTAAAGCGCTTGCTAATCGCTGTACGGTTATCCGTAGAGGGAAAACGATTGGAACGGTTGACGTGGCAACAACTAGTGAAGCGACGATGGCTGAGATGATGGTTGGGCGGCAGGTCACGTTTCGAGTGGAGAAGAAAGCAGCAGTACCGGGCGAGGTTGTCTTAAAGCTCGATGACCTATCTGCCAAGAGCAATAAAATGACGATGGGACTTAATCATTTCTCTCTTGAGGTTCGCGCAGGCGAGATTGTAGGAATTGCTGGCGTAGAAGGCAATGGACAATCGGAGCTGGTGGAGGTAATAACAGGTCTGCGCAAAGCGGAATCCGGTCATGTCACTTTCGAGGGAAAAGATATTACGCATAAATCCATTCGTGAACGTATTGAGGGTGGAATCGGCCATATTCCCGAGGATCGGCAGAAGCGGGGACTGGTTCTGGATTATTCATTGGAAGAGAACATGGTGCTAGAGGTCTATAATCGTCCGCCCTTCTCCAGAAGAGGGTTGCTCATCAAACCATCCATACGAGAATACGCCAACCGTATCATCAAAGCGTTTGATGTACGCTCTGGACAGGGAGCAACCTCTACAGTACGCTCACTATCCGGAGGGAATCAGCAGAAGGCAATTATAGGTCGAGAGATTGAACTCAATCCTAATCTGCTTATTGCTGTACAACCTACACGGGGACTTGATGTAGGCTCCATTGAGTATATACACAAACGTCTGATTGAACAGCGGGATAGTGGAAAAGCCGTGCTGATGATCTCCTTGGAGCTTGACGAAGTGATCAATGTATCAGACCGAATTGCTGTCCTCAACAACGGAGAACTCGTTGGTGTGGTTCAAGCTTCCGAAACAAATGAGAATGAGATTGGCTTAATGATGGCTGGCGTAAGGAGGGGGGAAAGCGCATGAAGAATACAGCAGTCTCTCTGCTAGCCGTGTTATTTGGTTTAATAGCGGGTGCAGTGCTTATGTCTGTAACAGGACATAACCCTATTGAAGGTTATACGTACTTGGTTCAAGGTGGACTGAAGAATATGGCGAGGTTCGGCGACACCTTGGCGACGGCTACCCCTCTAATCTTCACTGGATTATCCGTTGCTTTTGCTTTCCGTACGGGCCTCTTCAATATTGGTGCGCCTGGACAAATGCTGTTTGGCGGCTTTTGTGCTACAGCTGTGGGTCTCACCTTTGATGGGCCAAGACTTTTAGTGCTAACCGCTATGGTAATAACGGGGTTTCTCGGCGGGGCATTATGGGCCTTTGTTCCTGGCTTTCTCAAGGCACGGTTTAATGTCCATGAGGTGGTATCCTCAATCATGATGAACTGGATCAGCTATTGGACCATTTATTACGTAGTCCCGGCTTATTTTAAAGGGTTAAACGTAGAGACGGAGTCGAGAGCGCTAAGCGATGCAGCGACACTCAGATCTCCTTTAATATCGGAACTATTTAATGGGTCTTATCTCAACTTTGGTTTTATCATCGCCCTTGCATCCGCTGGTGTTATGGCGTTTATCATTAATAAGACGACGCTTGGTTACGAGCTGAAAGCGGTAGGATTCAACCGACATGCAGCGGAATATGCTGGAATTGCAGTGAACCGTGGAATCATCCTCTCCATGCTGATCGCTGGCGGGCTTGCTGGCTTAGCTGGAGTAGCCCAATTTGCGGGTAATGCTGTGAATATTCAGATCGGTATTATGCCATCGCAAGGCTATGATGGTATTGCCGTTGCATTGTTAGGCGCCAATGCTCCTGCAGGTGTATTGCTGTCTGCGCTCTTCTTTGGCTTGTTATATTCAGGTAGAGGGTTTATGAATGCAATGACGGATAT
>JACMJI010000378.1 GCA_014380705.1 Gorillibacterium sp.
AGTATCTCGTTTGGCAACTTGCTTGTCTTCACTTGACGGACCGTTCTTCGGCTTTCGACCCAATGCCGGTCCGCTGAGCCGGATACCGTGTTCCTTGCAGAAACTCCGGTTCTCGCGCGTGCGGTAGATTTGATCCGCTTGGACAACTTCCGGATAGTATCCCATGCGCTTGCGATACTGCTCCATCACTTCAATGAGCGTGGTGCTCTCATTGAAGTTGTCCCAGGACATTCGATCAAGGAACGCATAGCCTTTCGTCATGCTTACCGCGATCTTGGCCCCGAACTCGACTCGTGCTTTCGCTTTTCCGCGAACGATCGGTCTGACATGCGGCTGTTGAATGCTTATGATCCGATCTTCCACTTGGTGAGATCTCTCGTTGTACATGTGAAGCTGTTGACGGTACAGTTCATAAATCACCAGAAGATCACGATAGGCCTTCCGGCTAAGCAGCGTAAGCGGCTGTTCCTTTACTTGCTCGGCGATGATCTCCAAATTTCGTCCGACGTAACCGAGTTGGCGTCTAATCGCTTTGCGGATCACTTTCGGTCCCGGCCTACGTTGCTTGGAAACCGCTAGAAATTGTTTGCGTGCTCTTTCCCTGTAGGTACGCGGCTTCGCTGTCTTTCCGATGACCGGCTGATGCAATGTATCGATGATCGATTCGAGTTTCTCCCGAGCCTGATTCAACAAATTCAGGTCCGTTGGATACGCCACATCCGCTGGCGCACAAGTCGCGTCCACCAACAACGTTCCTTTATTCGGCAGCGAAGGCGCTTCAGATTGTTCGACAGAGGCCTGATTCTTTTTAGAATCCTGCTCGTTCCTTTCAACCAACACAGGCTCTACAGCTGTCTATTCCGCGGAGGACGGTGATTCTGCCGATTCGGCTTGATGGAACATCGTTTGTTGTTCGACTACAGCAGTGGACCGGCTCTTCTTGTTTGCTCGTTTTGCTTTGCCTTTCCATCCTCCGCTTGGGTTATCGTTGTCGTCATCGTCTTTGGTTTCCTTCACCCCTTCGATGGCGACCAGCTCATTTAGTTCAGCGAGCACATCGCTCAACCGTTTCCGGAAATGCGTCATCATGGAATGATGGAAGGGCTGCTTCAATACGAACCCGGACAAACCGATGAAGTATTGCATGTATGGATTCTCGCTAATCGATTCCAACGTCTCTCTATCGGTCAGTTGCATTCGCTCTTGGATGATGAGCGCACCAAGCCCCATGCGCAGACTAATCGTGTGCTGTCCGCGGAGAGTGTCTCTAAAAAACTCGCCGTATTTCTTCTCGGCTTCTACCCACGGCACCAACTGCGCCAACTGAACCCAACGATTCCCCTTATCCAGCCTTCCGCCGAAGGGCAAAAAGAAATCGTCTGGCAAAATCATTTGGTTATCGAGATGCGTGGTGGGCTTGAACATTTTCTTCACTCCATCTGCAAGGTTTACGTACGATCTCCGTGGGTTTCCTTTGCATATGAATTCGACAGATAGTGCCAAAAACCCTTGTTATTATAAGGTTTTTCGCCAATTTTTCAGCATTCAGCAAGCCCTAATTATTCACTACACCTAACCTATCTTCGTCCAAAATAGCTTTTCTCACAAACTTCCCCAGAATACCGAATGTGTAACATTTCCTTAGGGAGTGTACCAACTTTTGTGAAATGGTCTTTCTGAACAAAATTTGCTCTCGTTGATTCATAGGTTAAATATAAACCTTCACCTTAGGGATTAGTCAATTAATTAAACTTAAAAGTCCTCAAGCATGAGATGGCTCAGAATAAGACTGATATTTCATAGTAACTGTATAACCTCCAGTTAAAAACTCCTATTGCGACCATTTGGTTTAATATAACTGGAAATCATACAGTTAATAGACGTATTTTGGGCGCAATATTGAATACTGGATAATTTAGCTGGAGTTTTTCCAGTTAGCACGATCCATTCGCTTATTTATGTCATTTTAACTGGATGATTTCCATCTACATCAATATTACCACCAAAGTACATCTCCATAATATGTTAATGTTACCATGACAGCGGCGCGAAGGTATTATTGCAGCAGAAAAATATTCAACCGGTAATGAAGATTAAATCAAAGCCCACTCGGGTGGTATGAAGATTCATTGCAGAACAAGCCCACAAGAGGCCTTATTAAATACGAAACAAACCCTCAACAACAGTATGGAGGTCGGTCTTATTACATATAAAACAAAGACCACTCAGAAGGAAGTGGTCTTTGTTTTAATCCATTGATATTTCCTTATTTGCGGAGCAACTCTCTTCTACTCACGGTGAATGACTTAAATTACTTGCGCTCTTCCAGCCATAATACACTAGTCACGCCGCGCGGATAGTATTTACTGCCGGTAATATGCCCAGAAATGATCTGGTCACTCCAGCTCCAAATCGATAACTCTGGGTGTGTCAGCCACTTCACATGTGCAGCGTCCGCAAGCTGACCCGCTTCGTCCCAAGGTAAGTTTAGGATATGACGAGCGACGAATTGGCACAGATAAATTTTGCTGAGCCAGCTATTGTTGCTGGTTGAGGAAAGCTTCCAGCCCCCATCATCAAATAAGCAGATGCCTGGCTTCAGCACTGAATCCAAATGCTGCTTTAAGACCTTCACATACTTGCCGAAACGCCCCTCTGGGTCTAGCGCTTCTACACAGCCTGTATAGTAAGGGAATACCAAGCCCTCAATAGCTGGGATAATTTTTGAGTTGTTGCCTTCACCAATGACTGCAGGAATGTAGCCCTCGTCTGTAACATGA
>JACMJI010000379.1 GCA_014380705.1 Gorillibacterium sp.
CAGTATAACTGTTTAGGGCAGCCCAAAAGCCAAAAGTGGAGGATTTGAGTGTTGAGCGGAGAGTTTACGTGGCGCCTTTGAAATGGCATCCTTTCCTTCGTCTAATCAGAGGATGCCATTTTAAGAGTGCCCGAAGCCAACATTCAAATTTGTAACATCAGTGGTTTCTGGGCAGCCAGACTGTTGGTTTCTGGGCAATTTTATATAAGGTTTTTTCGGCTCTTAGCCAAACGCAGTGAACGAGGAACCCGGAACAGCAAACACACGGGGCCAAAGGACGCCGAAGGCATTTAATGCTTGATTATTAATGAAATTATTCTTGGTCTACAATGGTTTGCTGAAATCAGCATATTGAGGCGGGGCAAATGCCATACTAAGTGAGAAACAGGTGGCTTTCCTGTAAATATAAGAAGGGATAAGTGATCACCCTGTCTTTTTTTATGTTTAATTAGGAATGCACGGTGATTTTTTTGCCTAAAAAAAGGACGAACCGAGGGACTGCAGCAGTCCACTCATTAATGGTTGCTTTATGTGAAATTTCATGCATTAAGTACTAAAGGACTAGAACAAATAATGGATAAAAGTGTTTAATATCGGATCCACTCGTTTAAATAACTCTTATGACAAAGAGAGGAGAGTGGATGTACAACCTGACAATTGTGCCGGGGTATGGACCGTAGTCGGAGAAATATCTTATTTTAATTACGAAAGGTGATCTTATGAAGCAAACAGAATGCGTGGCGATGTTGCTCGCGGGTGGTGAAGGCCGTAGGTTAGGCAACCTGACTGCTAATATTGCTAAACCAGCCGTGCATTTTGGCGGAAAATATCGCATCATTGATTTTACGTTAAGCAATTGCGTGAATTCTGGAATAGATACAGTTGGGGTGTTAACCCAATATCAGCCATTATCCTTGCATACTCACATCGGTAATGGAGCATCTTGGAGAATGGACCGACAGATCGGCGGGGTCACTCTTTTACCATCCAATGATGTGAATGGCACTTCCCAACCCTACAAGGGAACGGCTAACGCCGTTTATCAGAATATGAGTTTTATTCAGCAGTACCAGCCTAAATATGTACTCATTATTTCCGGTGATCATATTTATAACATGGATTACCAAACCATGCTTGATTACCATAAAGCGCAGAAAGCAGATGCCACCATTTCAGTAATTGAAGTAAAGCTGGAGGAAGCAAGCCGCTTTGGGATCATGCATACGAACCTCAATAATCGCATTACCGATTTTATCGAAAAGCCTGCTGAGCCGAAAAGCAACCTTGCTTCAATGGGCATCTATATTTTTAACTGGGAGGTTCTTCAAGCTTATCTAGAGCAGGATGAACGGGACCCCGCGTCAAGCAACGATTTTGGTAAGGATATTATTCCTTCACTGCTTAAAGAGCAAGCAAACCTCTACGCTTATCCCTTTGATGGGTACTGGAAGGATGTCGGGACCGTTAACAGTCTATGGGAGTCCCATATGGACCTCCTTGAAACAAATGGCGTGATTACGCTAAATACACAGGAATGGCCGCTTTATACCAACTGTGTAAATCCTGCTCCCTCATTCATTGCACCCAGTGCAAGAATTAGTCGATCAATCGTTAGTGATGGCTGTAGTGTCGACGGGGAGATCGATCATTCGGTGATTTTCTGCAATGTGGAAATTGGACAAGGGACCCTTGTTGTTGATAGTGTGATCATGCCTGGAGCTCAGATTGGCAAAAACGTCATCATACGCAAAGCGATTATTGGCGAACAAGCGGTCATTCGGGATGGTTCGATAGTCGGGGACTTTGAAGGCTCGGAGATAACCGTTGTTGGTGATAAAGAAATTGTGCTGATGGAAAATAACAAACAAGCCAAACGGTTTATTCCCCGCAAACAGGTAAGACTTGTTAATATTGGTTAATCCTATACTACAAATGCAGGTTGTCGAACAAGCAGAAAGCTGAGAAGCTAATCTGCTTGTTTTTTTTGTTGTTTAGTATGGTTCATTGGTCAGGGTAAGGTTTAATAAAGTATATCTTTAGCAACAAATTTTTCTGTAAAAGCTGTACTGGAGGCGGACAATATGACAGAACTTCTATGGCTGCTGATGATTGCTGTCGCTATTGGTCACATTACAGGGTTGCCGGCACGTGGTAGTATCCCTGGCGGCGTGCTTGGAACGTCAATGGCAGCCTTTGCGGGTGCTTGGCTGGGCAAACTTTTCTTGGGATCCTTTGGTCCCCATCTGGATGGATTCTTCTTTCTCCCTTCTGTTATTGGTTCCGTTGGGTTTGTTATTCTCATCTGTTTACTATCAAGGGCAACAAGTCGCCCCATTGGGTAGCACGGTATTAGCAAGGAGGGGAATTCTATGAACCGAGTATTTGCAACAATCATACTAATGGCTAGTTTAATTCTATTAGATAGTGGACAGGGGCATTTTTCCGTCACAAGTTGGACAAACCCTCTACAGGCGGAGAAGCTTACTCCTCAAGTCGTGACTAACCAATCCTATACCCCACTGGTCCTTGAAACCAAGAAAGAATCAGACATTGATTTGGACGAGGTTAATGGAATCTCTCTTCATGATGACCGGGAGGCCGTTCTTGCTAAAAAAGGAGTACCCTTAGAGATTACTCAAGATCCTTTCATAAAAGATATGGAGATATATCGTTATGAAGATATAGAAGTTGCTTTCTTGGGAAAAACTGTTGATAGTCTATCTATTCTTATCAAGAGTAACGGTAGTTTTAAAGTCGACGGCTTGACCGTGGAACAAACGCCGGAGTCTATTCACCATTTTCTTGGTAATCCGGATTATGTAGCGGAGGACGGGGTTGTCTACCAGCGTGGAGAATCCGTGCTCAAGGTATACCTGGAGCCAGGGCTAAATGAAATTGTTGTGATTCGCTATTATTCCCTAGCGAACATCTGAAATCGATTGCCGGTTGAGGCGATAAGCCGATGAGCGGGCCGAGACCGGGCGCGAGAGGCAGGTGCCGATAAACAGGCAAAAAAGTCGGTTTTCACCGACTTTTTTGCCAAAGGACGCCGATAGGCGTTTATCCTTGATGCCAACATGTTTAAGCTATTTACCAAACATGGGGAATACATAACGTACCAAGAAATATAAGGCGCCAAAGAAAATAATAATGTAGGCACTGTATCTAATCATGGTGGAGGCGACTAAGCTTGAGTCACGTTTTTCTACAATATTAGTACTTTTGCGTTCCACGTCGATATCATTGTGCTGATCCATAAAGTTGTTCACCCTTTCGATAGTTCTAATAATTTTTACACAATTTAGAATGGATTGAACCAAAAAAAGTGAATTGTTTGTCCTTTTTTGTTATGCTAGTGTTAAATATTATAATGGGGTGACCGAATGGAACGTAAAAATTTTGACGTTCAAGTGAAAGAAATGACGGATCATGTTACCGTCTATCTTCGCGGAGAGTTGGACTTGGCTGTGGCCGCCCAATTTCGTGCAGTAGTGGAACCGCTTATTCCAATCAAGAAACAAGTCATCTTAAATTTAGAAAACCTAACCTACATTGATAGCACGGGGATGGGGATAATTATTTTTTTGCTAAAAGCCAGAAATGGAGAGGGCAACAAATTTGCCGTCGAGAATATCCCCGCTAATATAAAGAAGTTATTTGATCTCACGGGAATCACCAAGTTTCTCCCCATCCATGACCCAACGTCAGATCCTACAATGAGGGAGAATTTATGAGCATAAGCAAGCAGATCTCCCTTTCATTGCCAGCAGAAGCCAACTACATTGACATCGCCCGGCTAACTTTATATGGAATTTCCAATAAAATGGGTTTCTCCTATGAGGATATCGAGGATATGAAGGTGGCCATAGCAGAAGCATGCAATAACGTAGTCCTTCACGCTTACCAAGGAGTTGATAAGGGCACGATTGATATTAACTTTGAGATGAGTGAAACCAAGCTGATAATAACGGTTAGTGATAATGGAGCCAGCTTTGATTATGAGCCTATTGCTGAACATTTAACTCCCCATCATAACAAGTCATTAGATGAGATAACGGCGGGTGGACTTGGGATCTACTTGATGCAAGCACTTATGGATCAGGTTGATGTGAAGAGCGACAAGGGTACAACGCTTATCCTGACTAAGTATCTACAGCCTATTGAATAATTGTTTTAGGTAAAATCACTCACTCAATGGTTTCCGTAAAAAAAGCTGCTTAAGAAACCTGAAGTGGAGAATTTGAGTGTCGAGTGTAGAGTTTACGCGGCGCCTTTGAAAGGGCATCGTATCCTTCGTCTAGTCAGAGGATGCCATTTCAAGAGCGCCCGAAACCGACATTCAAATTCGTAACGTCACTGGTTTCTTAAGCAGCCTGATCGCTCGAATGAGCGATTTTTTGCTCTATCGGAAAGTATAAATATTAGATAAGGTTCATTTTGATCCCGCATAGGCGCGAAGCATCCAAGTATTCTTCTGCAAGTCTGCTATAATTTGAATGTACAGATCAGCGGTAGAATCATCTTCTTCCTTTTCCGTAACTTTAATTGCAGCTTTAAGCTCACTAACCAGCTGATCAAAGTCCTTCAGCAATTGTTTGAGCATTTGTTTCGACGTTTCACCGCCACTCGCTTCGTCAATGGTACTAATCGCTAAGCATTCCTTGAGTGTAGCTACAGGATTACCCTGCAGGGCCAGGATACGTTCAGCCAATTCATCCAATTTCTCACCAGCGTAGTTATACATTTCTTCGAATTTCTCATGAAGATCAAAGAAGTTTTCACCTGTAACATACCAGTGATAATTGTGGAGCTTGGTGAACATGACTGTCCAGTTCGCAACTTGTTGATTCAGCGTTTCTTGAACGGTTGTCGTTTTGGTTGCTGCAGTTGCCATAATTTAATTCCCTCCTTTAGGGATAGTATCTGTTCCACTACTCTATACCCCGAAGTCTTCACAATGAATAATAATCTAGATTCACATCATCTTGATTCACATCATCTTGATTCACTTCATTTTGACTCACTTCATCTTGGACTCACTTCATCTTGATTCACATAATCTTAATAAGGGTACTAAAATAATACATAGACATAGACGCGGGACTGGAGGAATGGCTCATGATTTGGGAAATTAGCGTAGCGGTTGTCGCATTGGCATTTGTAATATTGGTGTTTTTTTTAGTAAGAACATTAACCGTAGTACAGCAATCATTGCAAGAAATGAATTATACAATCAATAATCTCCAAGAAGAGTTAAACGATGTTAGTTCAGAGGTGAAGGGGCTGATCCGTAATACCAATCAGATTACCCTTGATTTACGAACGAAGATGAAATCACTGGATTCGCTTTTTGGAACTGCGGAGAATGTTGGTGATACACTTGAGGTCGTCACCTCATCCATACGCAATATTTCCAATCGCTTTCTAACGAATCAGAACACGAACATAGTAGAGCAAGCTGAGGATAAGGGAGTATATAAGGTAATCAAAGCGGTTACATCCATGTATAATATATGGCAAAAGGTTAAGGCAAATCGAAACCACAAGAAACGAGAAGCCTCTGGTTAATTTATGAGATCAAGCGGTGGTATTTCGCGAGCCGAAGGGGTTGATTCATTATTGCTAAATGTTTATATGGTTCAGATTTTTCATCCTAGGGTAAAGTTATTGTGCATAAAAAAAGATATAGCTTTGTAGGAGGAAAAATCGATGTCCATAGAGAAAAAGTTCTTTATTACGAAAGAATATATACCTGGAAGAGTCATTGCCCACTTGCATGGGGATTTGGATTTATCGGTTACTCCTAAATTCCGAGCAGATTTGGAGCCCTATATCAATCAAAGCGAAACAATGCTCGAGCTTAGCTTCACAAATTTAACTTATATCGATAGTACAGGAATCGGGGTTATTATTCTGATCCTAAAACAACGTACAGCCATCGGTGGCGTGTTTAAAATCACCAATGTTCCAAAAAAAATTATGAAGTTATTCGATATTACAGGGATTTCACAGCACCTTGATATTGAGAACTCAATGGCTAAACTGGAGAGGAAAGAAGATGTCGTATGAAACTAGACAATCAGAACATCTGTTTAACCGTTCCAGCCGATGCTAATTATATTGATATAATCAGACTTGCACTATATGGAATTTCTACCAAGTGGGGTTTTTCCTATGAAGAGATTGAGGATATGAAGGTGGCTGTAGCAGAAGCATGCAATAACGCTGTGCTGCATGCTTATCGGGATGGGGAAGTTGGGACGATAGAGGTAACCTTTAACCACGAAGACAATGGTATTCGAATCTCGGTTAAGGATAAAGGCAAAAGCTTTAACTATAACCGCAGGAGTGGTCAGACGATGGCCCATCATTGTAAAGAGTTATCAGAAATTGATGCAGGTGGTCTAGGGATCTACCTCATGCAAGCTCTAATGGACGATGTTCAAGTGGTTACGGATTCTGGAACAGAGGTAATCCTAACTAAATTCCTCCAGACGGGCGAGGGGATGCAATGAAACTGAATTCGGCGTCTCATGACGAGGATAATAAGATTCAAAAAATCATTGAATACCAGGAAACAACTTCTGAGGAGATCGTGACCGAGCTTCTCAAGGTATACGAGTCCCTAGTCAAAATGGCAGCGGGCAAAATGTCGCGTAACCGGCCTGATTTGTATGAGGATTTGTATCAGGTTGGGCAGATGTCACTCCTGCGTCTGTTTAAGCAGTTTGACAGCTCATTAGGCATTCAGTTCGAAGCCTACGCGATGAAAAGTCTTATTGGGCATATGAAAAATTATTTGCGGGACAAGTCATGGTACATACAGGTCCCCCGCAGAATCAAGGAAAAGGGCTTGCTCATCCAACATACGATTGACGAACTCACCATGAGGTTAGAGCGTTCTCCAAGGATTGAGGAGATCGCAGCATCCCTTGAGCTTTCCCAAGAGGAGACGATTGAGGTACTTGCTGGCAGGGAATGCTACAATTACGTTTCCCTGGATACCCCGCTTTCCAATGATGAAGGCAGCGCAACCATCGGTGACCTGATCGGCGGACTTGGTGACGATTATCATACGATAGAGCTACGAATGGATTTACAACAGGCTTTTGTCTTTCTTAAGCCGGAAGAGAAAACAGTATTGATGATGGCCTATAATGAAGGGCAATCTCAACGAACAATAGCACAAGCGCTAGGAATATCCCAGATGAGCGTCTCTAGGATTCAGAAACGGGCGATCGAGAAGCTAAAGGAGCACCTAACGGAAAAGAAAATTACGGGCTAAAAAGCACCATGGACGCCATGATGCTTTTTTTACTCTATCAGACTTCCATACCGCTAGGGCGGCACCGCGGATGAATGAAAATGTTCGTTTTTTATTCCTTTTATAATTGAACCAAAAAACTGCCGGACCCGTTGGGGCCGGCAGTTTAATTGGTTAGCTCATCCTAGTAGGAGGAGGAGCCTTTATCTGTATGGTTTCCATAGTCTGCAGCAGACTTATACTTATCCTTCGCTTCTTCGATTACTTCATTTGCTGCATCTTTGGCAATGTCTGCGGTTGTTTTGGCTGAATCGAGTGTGTCCTTAGCGGAGTCAACCACTAAGCTCGACTTGTTTAATACAGAGTCCTTCAGCCCAGTGGCTAAATGCCCAACATTTGAAGCGACGTCAACAGCCTTATCTTTCACTGTTGAAGCGACATCGACCGCCTTATCCTTTACTGTTGAAGCGACATCGACCGCCTTATCCTTTACTGTCGAAGCAGCCTCTGCCGTCTTCCCTGCAACTGTGGTATAATGATCCGTTAGATCTGAACGTAATTCTTTAC
>JACMJI010000380.1 GCA_014380705.1 Gorillibacterium sp.
ATGGTTGGTATGAGATGAGCGGGAAGCAGCGACGACATCGCAAGAACTTTACGCACGTAATGGATGACATGCTCAGGATGTCGCGCGCTACCAGTTCTTACCTTATATATTGTAGAAATCGGCGGCTCTGTCAAAGATGCTTCTCTCCTGGCAGGTATCGTTTTTTCATTATCCGGAGTAGCGGCCATTCTGTTTGCTCCACGCTGGGGGAAATGGGCGGATCAGGTGGGTTTTCGCAAGGTACTGCTCATCGGCTTGTTATTCGGGGGCATCTGGACGCTCGCCCAAATCCCCTTTCATAGTATTTGGGGCTTCTCCATCGTACGCTTTATTTATGGCATCTTTTTTTGCGCCGTTTTTCCGGCTTTAAATGGTTTGGTGGTGCGTGTGACTGGGCCTCAATTTCGGGGAACGGCCTTTGGTCTCAACCAAACAGCCAACCAGCTCGGCAGTATGCTTGGACCTCTCGTAGGTGGAGCGATTAGTAATGCGTATCGCATACATAGTGTCTTTTGGGCGACAGGAATTTTGCTTCTCATGACCATGGGTATGGCCTTTTGGCTTAAACTTGAGCCATTGCCTCGTAAAGAGGCAGCATAAAAGCAGACAACAAACATTCAAAGGAGATTTTATAATGGAGTACACAACTTATTTTGAACAGAAAAGAGAGGAGCATCTTGGAGAGCTCGTTGAATGGTTGAAAATCCCAAGTATATCCTCATTATCTGAGCATAAGGGCGATGTGGCCAAAGCAGCAGATTGGGTTGCCAAGGCACTCAGGGACGCTGGGCTGGAGCATGTTGAAATTCATCAAACAGCAGGTCATCCGATCGTCTGTGCTGATTACTTACATGCACCAGGTAAGCCAACGGTACTGATTTATGGTCATTATGATGTTCAGCCCGTTGATCCATTGAATTTGTGGGATACGCCGCCATTTGAACCAGAAATAAGGGATGGCAAGCTGTTTGCTCGGGGAGCAACGGATGATAAAGGCCAGCTTTTTCTCCATATCAAGGCCCTTGAAGCAATTCTCGCTCAGGAGAAAACACTACCCGTCAATGTAAAACTATGCATCGAAGGCGAAGAAGAAATCACGAGTCCCAATCTTCTGCCGTTTCTGGAAGCTCATCAAGAGGCTTTAGCTGCGGATGCCATCTTGATCTCGGATACGGATATGCCAGAAAGAGGAAGACCGGGTATTTGTATTGGTCTCCGTGGACTCTGTTCCCTTGAAGTCACTGTTAAAACAGCCAATACCGATCTTCATTCGGGGAGTTACGGCGGCGGGGTTCCTAATGCGCTCCACGCTCTCGTTTCATTATTGGCATCGTTCCATGATGAGCAGGGTCATGTCAGCGTCGATGGGTTCTACGACGACGTGGCGGATCTTACCTCACAGATGCGAGACCAATTTGCCAGCTTGAAGGTAGATGAAGACAAGCTTCGCAAAAGTCTTGATCTTGATGCGCTTTATGGTGAAGAAGGTTATTCCTTTGTAGAGCGAACCGGAGCAAGACCCACACTGGAGCTCAATGGTGTGTATGGTGGGTTCCAGGGGGAAGGGACGAAAACGGTTATTCCCCGGGAGGCGCATGCCAAGATCACTTGCCGATTAGTCGATCAACAGAACCCGCAGGATCTCCTTGATAAAATCGAACAACATATTATGAAACATAAACCTGCCGGCGCACGAGTGACCGTAACCAAGCTTGAGAAGGGAAACCCCTTTACCATTGATCCTTCGTTGCCCATGCTGCAAAAAGCAGCAGATGCCTTTGAGTATGTATATGGAACCCGCCCCGTGTTTACCAAAGACGGCGGCTCGATTCCTATTGTTGAAGCATTCTGCCGTATACTTTCAGCGCCCGTTGTGCTGATGGGATTTGGACTTCCGGATGAGAACCTGCATGCGCCAAACGAGCATTTTAATTTAGAAAACTTCGATAAAGGGCTGCTAACAATCGTTGAGTTTCTGCGCAGCTTTTAAGATATGACTCTCGTCAATTAACAGAAGATCGTAAATTCGGTTCATAGACGAGGAGGAATTAACGATGGCTGTTATTCGTTTTGGTATTATTGGCGGAGGCTGGCGTGCCGAGTTTTATCTGCGCATTGCCAAAGCACTTCCTGAGCAGTTTCAAGTGGAAGGGATGCTGATTCGCGATAAAGACAAGGCTGCCAAGATGGAGCAGGTCTGGAATGTGCCAACCTATCAGACGCTGGATACCTTTTTGGATAATCAAAGCTATTCCTTTATTGTCTTATCCGTATCTTGGGCAGCAAGCCCAGCCTATTTGGTAGAGCTGGCTCAGCGGGCGATACCCGTACTGGCAGAGACTCCGCCTGCACCGGATATCGAAGCACTGGTGCGTTTGTACGAAGCTGTCGGAGGGGACGCTAAAATTCAGGTGGCGGAGCAGTATCTTTTTCAGCCGCTACATGCCGCACGTATCTCTATAGCCCATTCAGGCAAGCTCGGCCCGATCAGCCAAGCTCAAGTATCAGCAGCTCACGGTTATCATGGGATCAGCCTGATCCGGCGTCTGCTTAGCGTTCAATTTGAGGATGCCGAGATCAATGGTCAAGCATTTACCTCCTCCATCGTTAATGGTCCTACCAGAGACGCCCTTCCATCGGATGGGTCAACCTCGGATTCGAATCAGGATATTGCCTTTCTGCGGTTTGGCCATAAACTGGGTATATTTGATTTCACCAATGATCAGTACTTCTCATGGATTCGCAAGAATCGAATGCTAGTGCGAGGATCCTCAGGAGAGATTGTGAATGATGAGGTTTCCTATCTACAGGATCATCTAACACCTATTTACTACAAATTGAGTCGTGTAGATACAGGCCATGCTGGAAATCTTGAGGGTTACTATCATCGTGGGATTATGGGCGGAGCAGAATGGGTTTATGTTAATCCTTTTGTTGGGGGACGCTTATCGGATGATGAGGTAGCGATTGCTACCAGCCTGTTAAAAATGGAGTATTATGTTCAAGGCGGCCCCGCCTTCTATAGTCTGGCTGAGGCCTCGCAGGATCATTATCTGTCGATCCTGGTGCAAGAGGCGATTCAAACTGGAATGATTGTAAAGTCGACTAAGCAGATTTGGGCGCAGAAGAAAGAACGACTAGAGTGAAGTAAACCTAATGGTGCGAATGTACATCAGAATTTCCCGTTGAAAAAAGATCCGGTGCCTCAATAAGGCTCCGGATCTTTTTTACATCTTATAACGGTACGATCTGCTGCTGCTTTTGCCGAAAATAGACCCATTGCTTATAGCCGATCTCACGCAGCTTGCGTTCAACCAGATGGAAATCATCCCCGACTCGCGATGGCAGGTGGGCATCGGAACCAAAGGTGACAGAAACGCCATGAAAAAGCGCTTGTTCTAGAATATCGTCTGATGGATACCAGCCACCAACATCCTTTGTTTTACCAGAGGTATTAATCTCAATGGCAATCCCTTGTTCACCGATGGTTCGAAGTGTTTCGTCTAACGCCTTGCTCGGAATGGCTGAAAATTCTGGATAATAGCCCTTCATTGCATCAATATGGCCAAGCACTTGAAACATGCCGCTTCTTGCAGAGTGAGCAATGAGTCGATAATACTCTTCCTTGACTTGGACCTTTTGAAACTTGCTGAGGTTATTCCACCGATTCTTATTGAAGATACTGAGTCCTTCCCCTGTTTGATGTATCGATCCGATGATGTAATCAAAGGGGTATTGATCAAAAATCGCACGGTAGACATCGGCATGCTTAGGATAGAAGTCGGATTCGATACCTAGCAATACTTCAATTCGATCCTTAAATTCAGCTTTAAGCTGCAGGATTTCGGAGATGTAGTCCGTAAATTGGCTTTTGGCCATCGCTATACCGGGAGACGGCTGATCCTCTTCTTGGGCAAAATAAGGAGAATGGTCAGAGATACCAATCACGTTTAGACCACATCCAATAGCGGCTTCAATATAATCTCGAATGCAGCCTGTAGCATGACCACATCGATCATTGTGTGTGTGTAAGTCAAAGATCAAGCCTGTCGTCCTCCCTAACATTAAACTTTACTCGCTGCCAAGGAATTGAGTTTGTGGCATACCCTTAAGATCATTCATGAATTGCTGCATCGCAGAGCTTAAATAACGTCCCGATTTGTACATCACAACAACCGGTTGGTCCGTCTCAACCTCATCTAGAGTAACCAGCTTCAATGAACCACTGCGAAGCTCAGAGCTTACCGAGTTTTTAGCGATAATTGCAGCTCCCAGATTTAGTTCAACCACGCGTTTAACTTCCTCACTACTGGAAAGCTCCATGACAACATGGGGTGTGACATCAAGATTTTTAAACATTTTATCGGTGAATCGACGAACGGCTGTTCCGGGAGTCATCAGAATCAGAGAGAGTGTACGCAGATCCTCTATTGTAGCATGACCAATCTCCGCAAGTGGATGTGATGGAGAGACAACCAATTCAAAAGTATCATAATAAAGGACGGAGGTTTCCACAGATGAGCTTTTGTCGAACAAGTAAGCAATACCAATGTCAACACTACCGTTCTCAACAGCACTAAGTATTTGTGAGGAGGTCATCGAATGGATGGCTGGTTTGATTAACGGGTATTGATTTTGAAAATAGGATAGAACTCGCGGCAAAATTTGCACGGCGATAGAGGCAGTCGTGCCTACGCTGATGTTTCCCTGAGGTGTATTTTCCATGTCAGCCAAGCGCTGTTTCAAGTCTTCGATAGTCTGTAGTACGCGGAACGCATGTTCAAGAAAAACCTTCCCACTGTCGGTTAGCGTGACCGGTTGGTTCCGATCTACAAGGATCGTTCCAAATTCGTCCTCTAGGCTTTTAATTTGGGCGGAAACCGCTGGCTGGGTCAAGTTCAGGATTTCGCCAGCTTTGCGGAAGCTCATGGTTCGGGAGATGGTGACCAGTGTTTCCAATTGATTAATGTTCAAAGGGCGCCTCCTAAGGTATAATAGCAAGTTATTTTCATTTATTTTTCATAAAATATTCTTTTCATTAACTTTATTATAGGCATAAGCTAGCATTTGGGCAATGCAGGATGATCAATCGACACAAAAATGACAGGAAATAATCAGGCTATTCTGTTTATACTTGCCCATAACGAGCTGTGATGATGCAAGAAAGCTGATAAAGATCTGAGCAAGTGACCTCAGGGTTAATTCCAGTTGCATGTATCAGCTGATCAGCAGCGAGATGGGCTCCGACTCCTGAGCGTACCCAAGCCGTTTGGCAATGAGCCGCGAGTCCTCCTCCAATGTCAGTGTGGAGATTATCGCCAACTACCCAAATATCTCCGGCATTCCTTCCCAAACGATCCATGGCATACCGCATAAGGATAGCAGATGGCTTGCCGATAATAACAGGCTTAACCTGTGAGGCTACCTCAATAGCAGCTGTAAGCGAGCCTGATCCAGGCGTGAGTCCATGTTCTGTCGGAAGCTGTTGGTCAGGATTGGTGGCGATAAAAGCCGCACCCTGCCATAGGCAGCGACAGGCTGCCGTGAGCTTTTTATAGCTAAAATTACGGTCGATCCCCTGAACCACAACATCTGGCTTATCCTCCGGACCCGCTACGATTTGTAGGCCCGCTGACTGAAGCGCATGAGTAAGTCCATCCTCCCCGATCACAAAAACCTTTTTCCCAGGAATGGTTTCAACAATGTAGTCTGCTGCCGCTTGGGCCGAGGTGAGGATATCTCGATTAGATGCAAGGATTCCAGTGACATCAAGAAGATGTTGAGCTACTTCTTCTGGGCGACGTGAGGAATTGTTAGTGACGAATAGATAAGGATAGTCATGATCCTGAAGATATTTAATAAAGGGCGCTGCTTCCGCTATTGGTTTTGTACCTGCATATAAGGTTCCATCCAAATCGATAATAAAACCAGGCATCGAGTGACCTCCTTCTGTTTCAACATATCGTATCACTCCATGTGAGTTTAGTGAAACGATCTCAATCGGAAATGGACACAATAACTTCATATGCACAATGAACAATAGAGAGTCAGCAAGTGGATTAAGGGTAATGTAATAGGTAGGATCTTAATGGGTAATCTAGACGCGAGCAAATCGGAGGAGGAATTTTCATGGAAAAGAGAAAATTCGGAAAAACAGATATGAACGTAAGTGTGCTTGGATTTGGTGGTTCGGAGATTGGAAGTCTGGACCCAAATGTCTCTGGCAAAACGGTGGAGGAGTTGCTTGATCGGGCGCTCGATGCCGGGTTGAACGTAATAGATACCGCAGAATGTTATGGAAATAGCGAAGAATTGATTGGAAATGCTGTACAGAATAGGCGGAGCGATTATTATTTGTTTACGAAATGTGGGCATCCAGCTGGCTTTAACCTTGAAGAATGGGATCCCAAGCTTCTTGAATTATCGATTGAACGCAGCTTGCAACGCTTGAAGACAGATTATATCGATCTCATTCATTTGCATAGCTGTTCAGAAGAAGTACTTAAGCGCGGAGATGTTATTGAGGTTTTAATCAAGGCGAAGGAGGCTGGAAAGGTACGCTATATCGGCTACAGTGGCGAGAATGAGGCCGCTTTATACGCAGTAAATACAGGTCTATTTGACTCTCTGCAAACCTCAATCAACATTGCTGATCAACGGGGGATTGACCTTATTTTGCCGGAGGCTCGGAAGCGCGAGTTAGGTATTATCGCTAAAAGACCCATTGCCAATGTCGCTTGGGTTAATGGAACGCAGCCACCCGAAGATACCTATGCAACCGACTATTGGGAGCGACTTCGTAAGCTGAATTATTCCTTCCTGGAAGGTGACTTTGATGATACCGTTGCCACTGCTTTGCGTTTCACTCTGAGCATACCTGGAGTATGTACAGCAATTGTTGGAACAAGCAACCCGAACCGGTGGTTGGAGAATGCAAGATATTTGGAAAAGGGACTTTTGGCGCCTGGGATTATTCGCGATATCCGGGAGCAGTGGGGCAAAGTAGCAGAAGAGGATTGGATAGGTCTCGTTTAGCTTAAGGCGAAGTGGGACCGTACAGTTGTATCTAAGGCACCGAATTCATTCGGTGCCGATTTTTTTTGGTCATGAAGCCTGAGGTGCCTATCGTTTGCCGAGGCATCTGATGCTTTTGGAGGTAACAATAACCGTCACAATAACACTCGTTGTTAGTATAAACTAGCCGAAATGTTTGAGCGCCACTATTCATCACCCCCCGCTGGCCCATACGCCCGAAATAGCGCTCATTTTGAGCACTATTTCGCCGCCAGCGTCCCAATATGCATGCTACCCATTGAATCGCGACCCATAGCATGATAGACTTTTTGGGAATGGGGTGAGTCCATGAGGAGTAGAGGAATGAAAGCTTTCTACCTTACGGGTCGTCGATTTCTTGGCATACGCTACTACCGCTTGAAAAGGCGAATTCAGCTGCGATTGGGCAGAATATCTTTTTCTCGAAGCAAATCAGCTACCCCACTCCCTTATCAGGCCGCAACGCATCATTCGCTTCTCCTCCGACAACTGAAGAATGTGGACATGTGGATGCAGCATAACAAAGTGAAAAACTTATCGATTGCGTTGCCACGATTGAACGGGATCATCGTTCGTCCTGGTGAAACCTTTTCCTATTGGGATTTAATTGGCAAGCCTAATCGTCGCAAGGGCTATTTAGCGGGAATGCACCTTGTGAGAGGAACCGTTCGCTCCGGAGTAGGTGGAGGGCTTTGTCAATTATCTAACCTAATCTATTGGATGACACTACATACGTCTTTGACAGTAACCGAACGGCATCGACATAGCTATGATGTGTTTCCCGACTCCAACCGTACGTTGCCTTTTGGCTGTGGAGCAACCTGCTATTACAATTATATCGACCTGCAGATCAAGAATGAGACAGAGCATACGTTCCAATTGCAGCTTAGGCTTACCGATACCCACCTCGTTGGTGAGTGGCGGCAAAGC
>JACMJI010000381.1 GCA_014380705.1 Gorillibacterium sp.
GGATTTGGTGATCTAGCCTGCGTAGAGAAAAAAATGGAATAAAGAACACTATGCCCATGCCAGTCATTAATAGGGCATAGTCTTCTTTATTCCATTTTTTTCTCTACGCAGGCTAGATCACCAAATCCGCAATAAAAAAAGAAAAATAATCATTGAGCTTCCCGAGCTCTTGAGCAAGATTGTCCTGCTAGTTAATGCGGGAGATACCGTACAGCAGGCGATTGGAAGATGTGCCACTCCAATAGGCGAAGACCAAGCGATTAGCAAGGAGAAGAAAGTAAGTACAAGTCCACTACATCGAGAATTATCTGTTTTGATTCACGATCTGGGGAATAACTTGTCTTTTTCCGTTGCATTAGAGAACTTCAGCAAACGCTGCAGCGTGCAGGAGGTTTCATTGTTCACGAATACCGTCCTGCTCAATTATCGGCGGGGCGGTGAGGACTTTGTAACCAGCCTACGGGAGTTAAATCGTGTGCTGTGGGAGAAAAGAAAATCGTTAGCGAAAACCTTGGGAGAGGAGGCCTCTTCAAAGCTTGTGTTTCCAATGGTACTTATTTTTCTGGTTGTAACAGTGATTGTTGCTGCTCCAGCTATCTTGATGATGGACTTATATTAGAGAGGAATGTGATGAGATGATCGTAATGAATAAGAGAGAAAAGCAAATGAATTGGAAAGATAAAGTAGTTTTAGGCAGTAAGCGTTTTTGGAAGAATGAAGAGGGGCTTGGCACCCTGGAGATGTTAATGATCCTAGCTGTGTTAGTGATTATCGCAATCGCGTTTAGAAAATGGATTGTAAAATGGATCAACGATCTATTTGCGGA
This sequence comes from Gorillibacterium sp., assembly GCA_014380705.1. The sequence continues at coordinate 827 of JACMJI010000381.1, forward strand.
CACGGATGGAAAAATAACAGATACCTCGAATGCTCCGACAGTTGACGAACCGTAATGATGAGTTGGCAATATGCTGCAAAGGCTGCTAAGGCTATTAAGGCAAAAGCTGCAAAGGTAAAGGTTGTCATGGTAAGGACTGCAAATGCAGAGGTCGCAAAGGGAAGCTTCCCTTTGCGGAAGCTTCTGCATCTAGTGAAGCGAGAGGATGGACAATTAACACTTGAGGCTACTATGGTTTTTCCACTCATCCTGGTGCTTAGCTTCTGCATGCTATTCTTTAGCCTATATGTGTACCGATCAGCAAATTTAGAATTCGCTTCAGAAGCGGCGGCAGAGAGTGCGGCTTCCAACTGGGACAACTCGCAGAAGGATCCACTAACCGGAGCGTACGAACCTAGCGGGAATGATGGCTTATATTGGCGTACTTCTAGCTCAGAATGGTCAGCTTTGTTCGGACTTTCGGGGAATCGATCAAGTCGATTGATTCTTCCTGTAGAAGACTCACAGGCAATGAGTATCAACCAGAAAAAGCTTGCTCGAGCAGCCGTCAGAATTCCTCTTGACGTTAAGGGAGAGCTTGTCTATCAGAATAGTTTTATTGAGCGGAGCGTTCGCGTCCGCTTGAATCAGGCAGGTGTTGCACCAAGCTTTTATAACTCTCTTATGCCTAGCGATCGAAGCACCGGAGCAGCAGTATCCTATGTAACGGAACCGGCTGAGTTTATACGCAACCTGGAGCTATTCGTTGATTATGCTGGCAGATTAAAGAGCTTTTTAACGAAGAAAGACGGCGGACAAGCTGCGTTTGAACAATTTTCCGAAGAGAAGCCGCCCCCCTATATCGATTCAGAGGCCAAAGCGAAGAAGTATATTCAGGAAATGGTTAATGGTAAGCTTCCCGATCATTTGGTGACAAATCCAGTTGGCAAATGGCGCGAATACGATGCAATCGATGCAGACGGAGTCGCTCATGATGCTAAATACACAATTAGTAAGCAAGAGGCGTTTGCACAGATTGCCAAAGACGCTGAACTGTTGCGAAGAGGAGAAATCAAGGGCTGTGTGTGGCATTTTTTTCGCTATAAGAAAAGCAATAAACAATATTTAACACCAGCTATCAAAAGCGAGTTGGAACGAAATGGAATTATTTATGTTGTTCATGATTTATAGTGGCAGGACTTCTTACCATGGTTAACCTGCAGGAGGTTGTATGTGGAAAATTTTTTTTATCAAGTCAGACGGCTCCGTGTCGGTGTATCTGATCATAATCCTTTTGCCCATATTTCTATTTAACGCCGTGTTGATCGACCTCGTTCGATTTAAGCTTGCCGAACGAGAGTCGGATCGGGCAGTCAAAGCGGCAGTGCGTTCAGTTTTAGCCGAATACCAAACCGATTTACGTCCGTACGGGTTATTCGGAAGAGAGGATAATAAGGATGCGATGCGTTCGGTCTTTGGGGATATGGTTAGTAAGAACATTCCAAAGTCTGTAAGCCAAGGGTCTCATCACTCTCTCTGGTTTAATCCTGATGATGGTGAAGTGAAGGGCTTCTATAGTCTAGCTAACCACCAAATCTTCCGAAAACAAGTAAATGAAGATATGAAGTATAAGGCACCAATAGAATTCACCTTAGAGTTAGTGGAGAAATTCAAAAATACAGGTGTATCCAATGATATGAAGTCGACCTCTGATTTATTTGCAAATGCACAATCCTTGGAGAAAAAGTGGACAAAGGTGAATGACATGCTGGACAAGAGTTGGCTAGCAGCGAAAAATTTAGCAAACCTTGCCCAAACCCTAGAGAGTGATTACGCGAGCAGACTTACGACAATAAACGAACTAGCTGTAAAGATTGGTCTTCATGATGTTGTTCGAGTGACTGAATCGTTAAATCAGATCCAAGTCGAGGCTAAACAAGCGAATGAACAAGTGTCCCAATTGCGAAGTTCTCTGTTAAATAACCAATCCTCACTCCAAATGTTGCAAAAAAATGCCAAAAAGAATGCGGTTGAGATCGCCTCCCTAAAAGCAAATATCCTAGCTTTAGAGCATTCGCTTTCTACACTAGAGGGTTCAATCCATGATTTATCGCAACGAAAAGTGACGCTTGAGCAATTGCTGGTGGATTTAGCAAGCTATGCAACCGAAATGGAGCGGGCTAAACGGAAAGCCCCACTCGATTACGAACATTTAAACCAGTTGTTTCAAGAGTTGAATACTCATTTGACGACAGCACGGGCAGCAAATGCTGAACTGCGTTTGGAGAAAGAGCAGCTTATAGCAAAGCTTTCGGGTAGTGATCCATCCACCAAATCGATTTACGAATCGATTCCTGTATGGGATGAACAATTTTTCACCCTTTATCTCACCGAGGGTGATCGCCTCCCAGCTCTTTTCAGTGGATTTACCATTCGATTAACATCGGCTGGGCTTATTGCAGGTGGTCTCTATGAGCAGTTAGTTGAAACGAATCGCACCATGGGTGAGAAGGCGAAGCAATTCATGGTAAATCGACAAGAGCTTGAGCAGGAAAGAGCAGAACGTATTAAAGCGATAAGGGGAAAGCAGGAGGAGCAACAAAGCCTGATTAAGAAGACACTGGCTGAAGTAAACGGCGTTCTGGGCAGTTGTGGGATTTGGGGGACAGAGGATGCTTATTCAAATGCATATCAACAATTGTCTGGCTTGGGGGAGGGGGCAGGTAGCGGGCTCTATGCGAAGTATATGTTGTACAATTCTGCTGGTCGCGCGGAAGCAGGTACAGAAGGATTAAATTTGCCTAATTCCGCTTCCAATCAGAACTTGGATAACGCCATGTCACTGGCAAGCCGGCTTGGACAATTGCTGCTAGATGCTCGTGGTGAATTATATTTAAATGAATATGCGTTGTCGCGGTTTTCCTATCGCACCTCAGCAGCGAAGAGTGCAACTGATCGAAGCTTGGCTGGTCAAGAAGCAGAGTATATTCTCTATGGCCAAGGTTCCTGTGCAAGCAATTATGGCGCTGCTTATGGAGAGATGTTCATGGTTTTCTTCGCCATTCGGACAATAGAAGCATTAACTGACCCTAGGATCGAGCTGCTCAATGTCGGTTCACCACTCCTTGTCTTTCTCGCCGCAGCAGCAAAGGGGGCGGCTGAAGCCTACATGGATATGAACAAGCTTGTAGCGGGCAAAGACATTCCCGTTATTAAAAAGCTGCCTGGCCTAACCTTAACTTACAAAGACATGCTTCGGGTGCTATTCCTGCTGCATAGCAATGATCGAAAAATGATGTCACGCATGCAAGCCTTAATCGAATTGAACACCAACCTTGATTTGACAAAACAAACAACATTTATTCGTGGTGAAGCTAAGACATCCTTTAGACTTTTGTTTTTGCCAGGTGTTGCCTCAAAGCTCGGCCGTCCACTATACGGTACAATTCAGGGCGATCGAATTATCATATCATCAGTGGCGGTGATGGATTATTAAATCAACCCATTTTGCAAGAGATAATCACGGCAGTATGACGTTAGAGGCATCCATTGCCCTGCCATTCTTTATCCTTCTCGTATTAGCGATGAATTGTTTCATTCGGTTGTCGGTTGTTGAATCCAAACTGCAATCTGCGACTAGCGAAACGGTAAAAGAAATATCGACTCATTTTGGGCCCATTGATCTGTTATATCGAGAAGCACATAAGGTAGTCGTTACCTCCAAACCAGGGGTAATTGTCGGTCAAGTAATCAATAAAATTGAAGGAGCACGCGAACAGGTGCTTGGTGTGGAGGATGCGGCTATCCAGATGGAAGCGCTGATCCCTGAGCCGATTGTCCATTTGCTTAAATGGGAGAAGACTCGGCGTGAGCAATTGGAGTTAAGTGGCAACCAGTTCGCTCAAGATGCCATTCAGGAATGTGTTGATCCATTACTTAATCAGGCATTTAAACCTATTATTCTCCACTTTTCAGATGATCGAGTCATTCATAAGGAAAATTTGACGGTTGTTAAAGTAACGATGCCAGACTTAAATGCCTATAAACATGTTGATTTTGGTATTGAAGTTGAATATAAATATCAGCTTCCCATCCCATTTGTCAATAAAACGATAACACTCAGAAAAAGGGCCATGGAAAGAGTATGGATCGGAAGTAGATAATTTTTTGTGAAATATCAAAGCAGGAATGAAATGGAGAGCTGAGCGAAGCATGACAATGACTTGGATCACACTTGGAGCGTTAGTCGGAGCCGCTATGATAACGGATCTGAGGAGTCGATGTATCCCGAACTGGTTGACAATATCTGGTGCTGTGATTGGGTTTATATTGCAAATCTTCAATGGGGGAAGAGAAGGTATGGGAGCGGCTGCTCTTGGGCTCGCACTTGGTTTTGTTCCCTTCTTTGTGCTGTATCTCTTTGGGGCACTTGGTGCAGGAGATGTAAAGCTATTTGCTGCCATCGGTTCGATCGCGGGTGGTGTCTTTGTGTTAAATTGCGCACTTTATTCGATTATCTTCGCTGGGATCATTGGAGTTGGCATTTATGTTCACCAAAAATTGCTTTTTAGTAAAATAAGCCTAATGTTTCTTGCTCTATTTCGTTTTATTACGAGCAAGGATTTTAACGAGCTTCAGATTATCCCTCAAAAAGACATGCTGCGTTTTCCCTTTATGTATGCTGTTGCTCCTGCTACACTGACCCTATTCATTGAACATTTTTCCGGAAGTGGGTACATGTGATGATAAAAGTACTTCATGGATTAAATTGCGACAAAATGGAGCGAGGAGGCTATTTTCTTGCCCTAAGCAGGGAGCCATTTATCGCCAGAACAGAGTTTATTACAATGGAGAAGAAAATGCTATTGAATTGTACAATTCCTGGAGTTTTACCCACTACTATTGAAGAAACAGATTTACAAATCACGCTATTATATGAATATACGTCCAAACGACCCCTGTCAACGGGGAGCCAAGTACGTTGCTATAGCCGCGAGAGCTTTGCAAGAATCGTTATCGGAATTGTCTCCATTCTTGAGAATTGTCATACCTACCTATTAAGTCCACATCGTTTTGTGCTTGATCCTGCATATATTTTTTCTGCTGGAAGCTGGGCTGAACTGGAATTACTCTATGTTCCTCTGAAAATGATGGATGACGAACCAAGCTTGGAGACCCGTTTTAGGGAGATGCTTGAGACTTTATGGCAGCATATGAATTGGAAGGACGAGGATGTGGATAGAGGATGGTTTAATAAGCTGCAAGCAGCGGAAAATTATCTGGAATGCAAGAAAATGCTGCTCGTATCGCTTCGATCTGGAGAATGTGTTGAAACGAAGCGCGAAGATAATGGATTACGTAGAGCGTCTTATATCATCTCCGAGACGAAGCAAGAGATAAGCGGGGATCGCCCACTGATTGAAGAAGAGCAGTCAGCTGAAATACATGTCAAGGATAAGGCACCAACATTTCAGGGTGGGGCGATGCGCAGAACGATTCCCAAAAAGGTGTTGGGCATGATTGCGATCATTACTACCTTAGTCTGGCTGTTGTACATTGCTTCATCAATAGATGCCCTACTTTTTATTGCAATAGGGGTAAGCTTACTCAGTCTTGACCTCATCTATGCGTTCTGGAAGCTTGATACTCAGCCAAGGATTGTTCAAAGCAAGGATATCGAAGCATTAAATGGTAATTTAAAGCCGATAACTTCACCTCAGCTTGTCGCAGATTTCTACTCCGCTTCTCCAGATCGGACAGAACTTCTCGTTCACTCTCAGGCTACGGTTCTGCTTAGCAAGCGTAATCTACCCATCCCTACGAAGACTTTTCTTGAATATGATGAGGCGGGGACGATCAAAAATCTATCGGTTGAGCCAAGTGGGCTTTTGCTAGGCCGCGACTCTACTCAGACGGTTTTTATGCAAGATGACCGAGAAGTATCACGGTATCATGCGGAGATTACATTATTAGAAAACAACTATTTCATTCGCGACCTTGGTTCAAAGAACGGTACCTGCTTAAACGGAGATGAATTGATTCCACTAAGAGAAACCCTGCTTAAAGATGGGGATAAGCTTGCCATGTCGAGGTATGTTTTTGTGTTTCGGAGCTAGTTACAAACGTTAACTGCAGTGAAAAAAGAAACGTACTTTGGATTATTGTGGACCTACAATAAGCAATCGGAAGGAGCGGCATTCATCCGAATTTTTCCTTCTGTGTCTTTCTGTTTCTTTCTGGCTAAACTATGTTATAATGTCCGTTATGTTACTACTCCAATGAAACGGGGAGGAGATTTCAATGATCACCCATATCGTTTTTTTTCGACTTAAGGATACGAGCCCTGATGGGTTGATGAGGACCAAAAAAGTGTTGATGAACATGGATGGACAAATTCCTGTTTTAAAGCACATTGAAGTAGGTTTAAATGTAGTAGCCTCCGAGCGAGCCTATGATGTTGCGCTTGTTACTCGTTTTAATTGTCTAGAGGATTTAAACGCCTATCAAGTGCACCCCGAACATTTACAAGTGGCCGCTTTTATTAAAGAAGCCGTACGGGAACCTTCGGTAGCTATCGATTATGAGTCCTAATATACGGGAAATTTGAATCTTTACCGAAAAAACAAACCACTATTGTACATACAATTGACGTTTTGGTCAACTTCATATATCATAGATACTGAAGAATGTTTAGTGGGTGTCTGAAATTTCATTTCGGGGGCTATATAGTGTCGATAAGGGAGTGAAACGACATGGCTTCAGAGAAGCGGAAGAAACTTCGTATGGATATGCTTGATGAACTTTATCAGTTTCACCTTTCCGAGAGAGGGAAAAAAGCACTGATCCCCGGCAATCTCGAAGATCGAGATCCGGAAAAATATTTTGCACTAGAATACTTAGCTGATAAGGGTCTTATTCGTTTTAAAGCTGAGAATGGTCAACTGGTAGCAAAGATTACTCAATTTGGGATCAATCTGCTCAAGAACATTAAGCTGGGCAATCCTTTGTCAACTGCTTGACGATAGAGCCTCTGGTGGCGGCCCGTATACAGGCCCCTCTTTAGCGGACAAATGATACAAAGCTCGCAGGCAGTGTAGTCCCACAGGGCAACTACACTGTTTTGCTGTGTATAGATGCGAAGGACGTGGATAAGATGGATAACAAGTCAGGGTGGAAGATAAAGATTGACCTTGATTATGTCAAAAGATTACTGCAGCTCCTCCTGAGCACCCCAAGTCCGACTGGGTATACCATGCAGGCTATGGATATCGTTGCAGCAGAAGCCGAGCGTCTAGGTTTAGCGTTTGAGCGGACTCGGAAGGGCATGGGGATGATCACTTTTCCTGGTGAACTAAAGGAGACACTCGGACTAACTGGACATGTGGATACACTAGGCGCGATGGTACGATCCTTGAAGAGTAATGGAGCAATCCGCTTCACACCTTTAGGTGGCTATGCTCTGAACACCATTGAAGGGGAATATTGTCTTGTTCACACTCGTGATGGTCGCATGATCAGCGGCACCATTCTCAACACGCATCCTTCGGTCCATGTGTATGCCGATGCGAAAGAGCAAAAAAGAGATGAAGAGAACATGGAAATACGGCTGGATGAAGACGTATTAAACAAACAGGATATAGAGAAGCTCGGCATTCGTGTCGGTGATTATATTTCGTTTGATCCGCGGCCAGTATTTACCGATAATGGCTGGATCAAATCACGCCATCTGGATGATAAAGCGGGAGTCGCATGCTTATTCGGGCTGATTGAGCTGCTTAAGCGTGAAGGTCTTACGCCTAAACGGACACTGAAGATTTGCTTGACGACTTTTGAAGAAGTGGGACATGGTGCATCCTACCTACCGCCCGAAATTTCCGAATTGCTCGCAGTGGATATGGGAGCAATCGGTGACGATCTGTCCTGTACAGAGAAGGATGTGTCGATCTGTGCGAAGGATTCATCTGGACCTTACGATTATGATATGATCTCGACTTTGATTCGTTTAGCGGAACGGGAGAAGCTGGATTACGCGGTGGATATTTATCCGAGCTATGGATCAGATGCATCCGCTGCTCTACGCGGCGGGAGTAACATTAAGGCCGCATTAATTGGTCCTGGCGTGCATGCCTCACATGGCATGGAGCGTACTCATGCGCAAGCACTCGTTAACACGATAACGCTTCTCGCAGCCTATGTAATGGAGTGACAATATGACATTGTTGAACGTAGAACAACTGACGAAGAGCTATGGTGAAAAAATACTGTTTGACAGCATATCCTTTGCGATAACCACTAGACAGCGCATCGGTCTGATTGGTATAAATGGAACAGGGAAATCCTCGCTTCTTCGAGCGATTGCCGGAATTGAACCAGCGGATGCCGGGAAGCTGCTGCATGCTAAGGATTTTCGGGTGGAGTTCCTTGCCCAATCTCCTGAATTTGCGGATGGCGTAACCGTACTTGAGCATATTTTTCGTGGACAAACGCCTTTAATGAGGACATTACGCGAGTACGAGGCTGCACTTGAGGAGCTTGATCTTGATCCAAGCAATGAAAAGAAGCAAGAAAAGCTTTATGCGGCTCAGCATCATATGGATACCGGTAATGCATGGGAAGCAGAGGCTCAGGCCAAGACGATTCTGGGTAAGCTAGGTATTCGCGAATATAATAAATCGGTTAGCGAGCTTTCGGGTGGACAGCGTAAACGGGTTGCTTTGGCGGCTGCCCTCATTCAATCAGCGGATCTATTGATTCTGGATGAACCAACCAACCATATTGACAATCAAACGGTGCAATGGCTCGAAGAGGAGCTTAGTCGCTATCGCGGCTCGCTGCTGTTAGTTACGCATGACAGGTATTTTCTCGATCGGGTGACAAACCGGATTTTTGAGCTGCAGCAAGGTAGATTGCATGTCTATGAAGGGAACTACTCCTACTTCCTTGAGAAAAAAGCGGAACGAGAGGAACGGGAAGCCTCCTCCGAAGCGAAACGACAGAACTTGCTGCGTCGTGAGCTTGAGTGGCTGAAGCGAGGTCCCAAAGCTAGAACGACGAAGCAGAAGGCGCGAATTGGTCGGGCAGAGGAGCTTCGGGATCGTGCGGTTGACGGTCCAACCGAAACGCTAGAATTTTCTGTTGGAGCTAGTCGGTTGGGGCGTAAGGTAATCGAGCTTGTTGAAGTGGGTTATTCCATTGAAGAGAGACAGCTGTTCGAGGGGTTCAACCACATCGTTCTGCCAGGAGAACGGATTGGCATTGTTGGACCAAACGGCAGTGGTAAGACCACTTTATTAAATCTGCTGGCAGGTCGTCTAACTACAGAGCAAGGAGTCGTTGATGTAGGTCAAACGGTGAAATTGGCCTATTATGCACAGGAAAATGAAGAGATGGATGGAAGTAAACGTGTCATTGAATACATTAAGGATATCGCCGAGGTCATTCATACAATTGATGGCGAAGTCATTACGGCAAGTCAGATGTTGGAACGATTCCTGTTCACTGGTCCGCAACAATGGACTCACGTTTCAAGACTGTCGGGTGGGGAAAAACGCAGGCTGTACTTGCTGCGCACCTTAATGGGTGAACCAAACGTACTCCTATTGGATGAACCAACCAATGATCTTGATATTCAAACGCTTACCGTACTAGAGGATTATCTCGACCATTTCCCTGGTGCAGTCATTTCTGTATCCCATGATCGATATTTCCTCGATCGGACGGTTGATCGTTTATTTATTTTTGATGGCCAAGGACACATTCGTAAATATGAGGGTAACTATTCGGAATACACCGATTCCCTGAAGCTGGAGGAGAACGCTCCAAGTGGTTCTTCTGATAAGAAGAAACATTCCTCACCAAACAAACCAGCTGCTCAACTGACTAAGGCATCTCCAGATCCACAACTTCATCCGGTTGCTTTAGCAGATACGCGTACTCGCACTCGTAAACTATCCTATAAAGATCAAAAAGAATGGGATGGTATTGAAGAAGTCATTGCAGAGCTGGAAGAGAAGAGTGTAAGCTTACAGAAGCGCATCGAAGCAGGTGGCAGCAATTATGATTTGATCCGCGAGTTGCTTGAAGAGGAACGTTTGTTGGCCCTTCAGCTTGAGCAGGCAATGGAACGCTGGACGGAGCTATCCGAGTTGATCGAGGAAATAGCAAAAAACGAATAAACAAATAAAAATAATTTAAAGGCGGTATGCATTGTGATCAGCACTAGTGGTATTACGCTCCGATACGGGAGTCGAGCACTGTTCGAGGATGTAAATATTAAATTCACTCCAGGTAATTGTTATGGACTTATCGGCGCCAATGGAGCAGGGAAATCTACCTTTTTACAAATTCTTTCTGGTGACGTGGAGCCTACTCGTGGGGATGTTAGTATAACTCCAGGCGAGCGAATGGCTGTTTTAAAGCAAAATCAGTTCGAATATGACGAGTACGAAGTGCTTAAAACGGTAATTATGGGCCACACCAAGCTGTATGAGATTATGGAAGAGAAAGATGCCATCTACATGAAGTCCGATTTTAGCGATGAGGATGGGATGCGTGCTGCTGAGCTAGAAGGCGATTTCGCAGAATTAAATGGTTGGGAAGCGGAATCCGATGCAGCCAGTCTACTAATCGGACTCGGAATTCCAAAGCCATTACACGAGAAGAAGATGAAAGAACTTGATGGTAATGAGAAGGTCCGCGTCCTGCTTGCCCAGGCTTTATTTGGTTCCCCAAATATCCTGCTATTGGATGAGCCTACCAACCATTTAAATTTAGAGTCCATTAACTGGCTGGAGAATTTTCTAGCTAAATTTGAAGGCACTGTCATTGTTGTATCCCATGATCGTCACTTTCTGAATCAAGTCTGTACACATATTGCCGATATCGATTTTGGTAAGATTCAAATGTATGTGGGCAACTATGATTTCTGGTATGAATCTAGTCAATTGGCTACACGACTGCTTTCGGATAAGAATAAAAAAGTCGACGAGAAGCGTAAGGAATTAGAGGATTTCATCCGTCGTTTTAGTGCAAATGCCTCCAAATCTAAACAAGCGACCTCTCGTAAAAAGCAATTAGAGAAGCTCTCACTAGAGGATATCCGTCCTTCGAACCGTAAATATCCGTTCATTAACTTCAAACCGGAGCGTGAAGCGGGTAAGCAGATTCTAACTGTGGAGAACCTGTCTAAATCAATCGATGGACAATTGGTGTTGAATAATATCAGCTTTACGCTTAACAAAGGGGATAAAGTTGTTCTGGCCGGTCCGGATGGAATTGCCAAAACCTTGCTGATGCAGATTCTAATTGGGGAAGTTGAAGCGGATAGTGGAAGCTTCACTTGGGGAGTTACAACGACTCAAGCCTACTTCCCGAATGAGAATACGAAGTATTTTGAAGGTATCGATCTAAGTTTAGTGGATTGGATGCGCCAGTTCTCCAAGGATCAGGATGAACAGTTCGTTCGCGGCTATCTTGGTCGAATGCTTTTCTCAGGCGAAGAAGCAACGAAAAAAGCAACGGTTCTCTCTGGAGGCGAGAAGGTTCGCTGTATGTTTGCACGGATGATGCTTAGTGGATCTAATGTCCTGATGTTTGATGAGCCCACGAATCACTTGGACCTCGAATCCATTACTGCTCTCAACAACGGACTTGTTGACTTTGATGGCACGATGATGATTGTTTCTCATGACCATCAATTATTACAGACGATTGGCAATCGCATCATCGAGATCACTCCGAAGGGTATCATTGATCGTCTGTCTGCATTTGATGAATATAATGAGAATCCAGATGTCCTTAAAATTAAGGAACAAATGTACGCGTAAGCTTGTATGTTTATCCTATATAAAGGATAAGAAACAGGCCCGTCCAAAAGGACGGGCCTGTTTCTTATCTCGTTTAGGGAAATCCGTTTATTAGCTTCCGCCAGTACGACGGTGCTGATTATTGACCTTCTTTGTCATTTGGCTTTTGCGTCTTTCATTGCCAGCACGTTGGCCTGATACACCCTTCGTATCGGCTTGAACTTTCTTCTTCTGCTCAAGTTGTCGACGAATAGCATCAGCAAGGCTTACCTTTTTGGGCTCATTAATTGCTTGCTTATCTTCTTTAATATTATCTTGATTATCCTCGGGCTTTGTAGATTCGACCATTCTTAACACCTGCTTTTTCTGTGGTATAGTATAATTGTATGACAAGTCGTGCAGATAGGCAACATGATTGATACTTTATAAGTAATTATTCCCTATTTTCTACACAATAATGCTGTGAAACCGTTCGAACGTTCATCCGTAAGTACCTGAGTGCCCATGAAGCATATACCTATTGTATTCGTGCGAACAGGAGGCCCCCCATGTTTCAGAGAGATTATATTCTTCGGATGATTGAACAGATGACCGAAATCGTAGCCACGATCTCTGGGCTAAAGAGACAACATAAACAAGCATTGGCCTTCGATATGATCGATGATCTGCTTGGCAGATATTTTCGAATGAATTCTCAACTGCTTAATACTTTATCGGAAAAAGATATTCTTGCCATGCTAAAGCTCGGGAACTTCATTGACCCTGAGAGAATCGTCTCCCTCGCTCGTCTGCTCAAAGAAGAAGCTGATTTATATGAGAGCCTGCATCGGCCTGAGGAGATCTATAAACGGCATATAAAGGCGTTTCAGTTGGCACTTGCTGCTGCAGAACAAGATGAGGACCCGATTGATCTTTCACGTGATCTAATTGAAGAACTGTCCGATGCACTTAAACATTACCGTTTGCCTAGGGAAATAACAGAGCGGTTGTTTCTTTATTACGAAAAGGTGGGCCAATACAGCAAGGCGGAGGATCAACTATTTGATGTGCTTGAATCTGCGCCAAATGTGACGGAAGCAGAGCGTATCATCGGAGAAGGAATCCAATTTTACGATCGCTTGCTGGTCAAGGATAATGATGTTTTGGAACGTGGCAAGTTACCCCGTTCGGAGCTAGCGGAAGGGCTTGCCGATCTCGGAAGCAGACATTTTAAACATTGATTTAAGGAGCTGAGTATAGATGTCGGTCATCA
>JACMJI010000382.1 GCA_014380705.1 Gorillibacterium sp.
AGATCTTAAGCTTAGGGTTTATCAACAGCTCTGCAGCCCTCTCCAGCCTTCTGCGAATGACATAGTCGCTGAAATTTTCGCCTTTTTCTTCCTTGAATAAATGCCCGAGGTAATTAGGGGAGAACGCGAAGGAATGCGCCACATCCTTCAAGGAAAGGTCCGATTCCAGATTCTTAACGACGTAATCCTCCACACCTTCGACTAGCTTGTGGTTCTTACGCAGCTTCTTCAACTGGAGCATCTCTGAGATTTCGAATAGCCTGCGACGCAGCCACGACTGAATATCGTTGACCGTTTCAAAATCATACAAGAAATCGAGTTTGGTGGTATCCATTCCCATGATGCTTTTCAAATTCTCATTCATCCGAAACAGATAGGAGTCTAGCTTGACAATGACATGCAGGGTAATGTTATAGACCGCCATCTTCTTACCTAGTCCCTTGACATTCCGATAGATCAATTCCAAACAATCATCGATTCGGACTAAATCGTATTGCGAGGTTGCCTCGAAGAGCTCCTCCAGAATGTCATCGAGGTTCATAACGTCTTGGAGTTGGTAAGCTTCAATGTCACTATCGGTAATAACCCGGTTTTTGCCACAGAAAATTTTGAAGGAAAGCTTATTCTTTGCCGATTGATAAGATTGGGGTAAATCCTTCAGGCTTGTGGCGGTACCACCTAATCCCACTGTAATGGTTAGGGTGGTATTACGCTGAATATTTTCTAGAAGGCGTTTTAAACGTTCCAAGCGCAAGTCTCCCGCAAGAATAACGACCCACCGATAACCTTCCCCGCGGCAAGCTAGAGCTAATCCCTCGTCATCGCAGCCTGTAGCTAAAGCTTGATGGGTTTTGGCAAGAATCGCTTGTTTTTCTGTCTCCGTTAAGCGTTCCAGCTTGATCATGACATCATCTAATTCCAACAATCCGACCTGGTAAGCACCGTGCTGCAGCTTCCATTTCGATAATTGTTCATCTAACAAGGAAAAGTCATATTCCCCCTCACTAGCTCCTGTCAACCATTGGAACATTCTTTCGTCATGATTACGCAGAAGAGATTTCCTGAAATCATTCTCCAGCTTCTTAACTTGGTCTTCCTCATTCAGTTCCTTCATAACATGGCTTAACACCCGAACAACTTCACCATCGTCAATGGGCTTTAAAATATAACCAAAAGCATTCAGCTGGATCGCTTGCTTTGCGTAGCTAAAATCCTCATATCCGCTGACAAATAATATCTTCAGTTTTGGATAAAGCTCTGTTGCTTTGCGAGCTAAGTCCAAACCAGACATAATGGGCATTCGAATATCCGAGATGAGAATATCCACGGGATGAGCTTGCAGGTAATCCAGTGCTTCAAACCCGCTGTTTACGGCGGATACGACTTCCATGCCAAAAGTATCCCATGGTGTGAGCCGTTCTAAGCCTTCCAAGTCCAGCATCTCATCATCGACTAATAATACTTTATACATGTCTCCAACTCCCTGCTTCCGGTATTTATATGAAACGGACAAGGATAAGTGCCTATCGGCGTCCTGTAGGGCCGTGCGTTTACCAATGCGGAATCGGAATGAACCTTACCTAATATTTATACTCTGATAGAGTTAAGAAGGGTATACTCAATTTCAAGTATACCCTTCTTAACTCTAAAATGTTGGTTCTATCTTATTGTCCAGAAGCCTTCTTGATGTTAGCCTGCCACGCCTCGGTTTTGGCTTTCAGCATAGCTTCATATCCTTGAGCCATAGCCGCATCGTTGGCTTCCTTAAGAATAGCATCAACCTCGGCATCATTCTTAGCGTACACTGCTTTAGCTACATATTCTTCAAAAATTGCTTTAACAGCAGCATTCGCTATTCCAGCTTCTGAATCTGCAGCAAGCTTAAAGTTATTAAATACGGTCATATCTTGCGAAGTCTTAAAGATAACATCAATCTGTTGCGTAGTGGACCAATCTCTTTTATCCTCAGGAAGCTTTGCTTGAATGGACGCTTTTGTTACATCCGTCAAGGTCGTATTGCCTGCCCAGTTGAACTTGCCCATGATTTCTTTGTCTTTCTCTGTTTGCGGCGTTGTGTTCCATTTTTCGTTAAGAATCGGAGCACCTTCCGCAGTTAATTCATCCCAATAGCGTCCTTTCGGACCAAAGCTAGTTGTAGCTTGACCTTCTGCACCTGTCATCCAGTCAAGATAAGCGAAGATAGCCTCAGGGTTTTCGGTTCCTTTAGTAATGCTTACCAAGTTCCAACCCGTTGTAGAGTAACTATTTGTAAACACTTTATCCTTGGAGACTGCGTCTTCATGGATCGGCCAGATGGCCATGTAGCCCGCATCTGGGTCTTTCTCGCTAAGCAAGTTATTACCGTCTTTAATATTTGAGTTAACAGCGTCACCGCTAGCGAATACCGCAACGCGACCATTCTTAATCTTCTCATAGACCTGATCACTCTTCTGTGTGAAGGTATCCTGGGTTATTAATTTTTGACGGAATAGCTTGCTTGCTTCTTTAATCGTTGCATTGAATGTTGGATCCAGGAACAGGGAGGTTAACTGATCCCCACGAGGTACGGCCTTCTCATCAATATACCTCGTAGAATACCCCTCTTCTTTACCAGCAGCGAATAAGAAGATACCTTGGGCACTGATATCTGCTTCAAACGGAATAACATCGGGATACTTTTCTTTCACTAGCTTCAGGTAGCTCTCCAAGTCTGTGAAGGTTTCCAGCTTTGGAGCGCCTAATTCTTTATAAATCTTCTTATTCACGAGGTAACCTGAGTTACCGTTCGGGCTGGAGGTATACCAGTTCGGGAAGCCGTAAAGCTTGCCGTCCTCCGAGCGGAGCAGGTTTAGCGTTTTGTCGCCGGCATATTTCATCAAGTTTGGATATTTGTCTAAATAATCATCTAGAGGCAACAGTTGACCCGCAGCACGAAGCTTTTCAAAATCAGCACCCTCCGACATAATTACGTTCGGGAGCTCGTTTGATACAATCATCGTGTTCAGCTTCTGCTGTGCTGTTCCGCCGGACTGAACCGGCTTTACAGTGATTTTAAAGTTTTCTTGAATCCACTTTGTGGTTGGATCGTTGCCCCATTCGTCGGTGACCCACCAATCATAGTTGCCGTAGAAGCTGAAATTTAATGGTTCACTGCCCAGTTGGAATGAAGTTGCTACCGGTTCAGATGCGCTTGCCGTTGGACTTGGAACCGCTGAAGCGGTTGGTTCAACGTTATTGTTTTTCTTACTGCAACCCGTAAGAAAGACAATGGTTACGAGGATTAGTATCAGTGACATCTTAAAAGCTTTTTTCGTCTTCAAAGCGCTTCTCCCCTTTCAATATACCCACTTTAATTTATGTTATTGCCTCTCGGCATAAACACCATCTTCAAGAATACGTAACGCAATTGCTTAACCTTTGATCGATCCGACCATTACGCCCTTCACAAAATATTTCTGAAGGAAGGGATAAACCATGATAATCGGAATCGTTGTGGTGATCATGATTGCCATCGTTAAAGACTGAGTCGAGATCGTCTTAGAACGATCAAGCGCGGCAAGCGCGGCTGCATTTCCACCAACAGAAGAGCGCAACAGTTCGCTAGCCAGATTGGAGTTCAAAATTTGCTGAAGTAGACTCTGGACAGGCATAAGATGCTGATTGTTAATGTAGATGGATGCGGTGAACCAGTCATTCCAATGAAAGATAGCAGCGAACAAAGACAAGGTAGCGATGATCGGTCCAGACACGTGAATCACAATCCGGAATAGGATGCCAAACTGATTGCAGCCATCAACCTTCGCGGATTCCTCGATACCATCCGGAAGTTCTCGGAAGAATGAATAGAAGATAATCATGTTCCATACGTTTATGAGAAACGGAACAATGAGCACTAGGAAGTTGTCCATCAGTCCCAAGGAACGATTGATCAGGAAGGATGGGATGAGCCCACCTTGGAAGAACATCGTGAAGACAAAGAAGAGCATATAAAATTTATGAAACATGACATTCTTACGAGACAAACCGTAAGCAAGCATCATCGTGAAGAGTACGGAAAGGGTAGTTCCCAACACGGTTCTTAGAATCGTGATAGCAAATGCACCAAGGAGTCGATTATCCGAGAAAACGACCTTGTAATTAGCGAGCGTAAACACCCTTGGCCAGAAAGTCACACCGCCCAAGGAGGTATCTCCGGCTGCATTCAGAGAAATGACGACGGAGTTCCAAAAGGGATACAATGTTACGAACCCCAGTAGGAGGAGCAATGCACCAATAACGGCTTGAGTAATTTTATCTGAAGCGCTTAACTTCATTAGGGTTCACCTCTTTTCTATCCTCATTCGTTACCATAGGCTTTTCCCCGCACGACGACCGAGGGTGTTGGCTATCGTCAGAAGGCTGACGCTGATGATTGCCTTGAATAGTCCGACTGCCGCAGCATAGGAGTAACGGGATAAGCCGAGTCCCATTCGGTAAACATGTGTATCGATTACCTCCGAAACATCTCGTAACACAGGATTTCTAGCTAGAAGCAATATATCTTCAAACCCGGCGTTCAGAACATTGCCAATTTCAAGAATCAAAAAAATGACAATTACAGGCATGATCGACGGCAAGGTAACAAGATAAATCTGCTTAAACCGCGTAGCCCCATCCATCCCAGCAGCTTCGTAGAGATGGGGATCAATACCCGCAATCGCCGCTAAGTATACAATGGAAGAGAATCCGATCCCTTTCCACAGATTTACGCTGACCAGAATACCCCAGAAGAGACTCTTATTGGATAACCAGTTTATCGGTTCATCAATGAAATTTAAGCTTTGCAGTACATAATTAACCGTCCCGTTATCAATGGATAGCATCGAACCCACAAAGCCAGCGACAACAACCCAAGAGAGAAAAAAGGGCAGATAACTGATGGTCTGTACGACCCTCTTGAAGACGATATTGCGCACTTCGTTAAGCATGAGGGCGAGTACGATCGGTGCTGGAAAAATAATTAACAACTTCAACCCACTGATGACAAGCGTGTTTCGCATGATTTCCCAGAACTTTGGGGAATGGAAGAACATTTCAAAGTGCTTGGTCCCGACCAATGGACTATGAAAAAAACCTTTGAACAGGTTGAAATCCTGGAAAGCCATCAATGAGCCATACATTGGCAAGTAGGCAAAAATCAATACGAGCAGTACTCCTGGAATAATCATGATTTGAATGTCCCATTGCCCGATCAGCCTATGGATTAGGGAGTGCTTGTGCTTTATGGGGGGATTGTCAGTTGGTGTCGTTATCCGCGATTTCATTTCTGTCCTCCTCACTTGTATATGCTTTCATTTTAGTGAATTAATCGGACTTGAACTACTTATCCAAGCAACGATAACTGTAATTATGCAATGATGATGTGTTTCAACTCCAATTGGTATAGCAAAAAAATCCAACAACCCAAAGGAGCAAGGGTAGTGGATTCTTAATCTTTCCTTTTCAGTACAAGATTATTATTCAATAAAAAAAAAAAACAGAAGGCTATCTAAGTGTGTTGCCTAGTCGATAAAACCTTGCAGCGTTTAAGCCTAAAATTCCTTCCTTATCCTTCACAGTAAGTTCTCTTGGGAGCGTTTGAAGAAACTGATCATAAGCGGACTCATACTCAGCGGCGAGCAAGCATACCGGCCAATCACTTCCAAACATGACTCGACTCGGGCCAAACACATTTATCACGTCATGTACGTATGGAATGATATCCTCCCATTTCCCATGCTTCTTATCCACCAATGTGCCCATGCCCGAAAGCTTGCAATAGATTCCCGGATAAGCCGAAATCTCGTGAATCCATGCTTTCCACTGGGACATCGAATGTTCCCCGGCCGATAGATCCGGATTGCCCAAATGATTAAGGGCCCCTCTTAACTCCGGAAACTCCGCTAAAAGCTTAATGATATGTGGCATTTGTTTGGTGTTGATTAGCATATCCATTGGAAACTCGGCCTCAACCAATCGCTGAATGGATCGCATCACCTGCGGGCGGAGAAGATAACCCGGATCCTCGTTGTCCTGTAGAATGGGGCGGATGCCCACAAAATAAGGGTTTCGCCTTAATCTGTTGAATTGTTCTTCAAATTGCTCCGATGCCAAATCCAACCATCCAACAACTCCAGCAATGGTGTCGTATTGCTCGCAAAGGGACAAAAGATACTCCGTTTCGGCGAGCGTATTCGCCGCCTGAACAACGATTGTCCGGTCAATTCCTGTTTTTACTAGATGCGGCTGCAATTGCTCGCAGGAATAGTCCTGGTAAAGGATTCCAGCATTTGGGTTCAACCATCCATAATCAGCTCTCTTCAGCAGCCAGTAATGCTGATGGGAATCAATTCTCTGTTTCCGGTGATCCCCCTCGCAAGTTGGAGCGTTCTTATCATTGCGGATCCTATCCATGTTTTTCATCTAACCTCCTGGTCATACTCATTTCGAAATGGGGCTATTAAAGCCCTGTTGTCTTCAAGGTACGATTGTGCATGCGTTGCGTCACAAAGTCAAATGTTATCCTTCAAGAGAAACCTCCTTAAGTTTAGATAAGGGGGGCAAAAGCAGAAATGTATCTTGACGGAGGCAACCTGTTTTTTTGCCGATTTATGGGGAATTTGGAACCAGACATGATTCATTCATACATAACCATTTCTTTCCCGACAGCAGAACATGTATAAATCCCCTTCGCCCGCACTTAGTCAGGAAATTCAACAACAAGTGCAATCACATCAGCAATCCGGACAACAAGCCATCCAATTTGCCCAGCAAAAAATCGCGCAAGCTATGGCTTGCCAGCAAGCCTCAGGCGTATCCGCATCTCCGACATTAGCTTAAGGTAGACTATGGAATTTGAAGGAAATTTACTCTCCATTATTTTTCGGATTAAGGGTAAAGCCATCGACGTTTATGACATCGCACAAAGAAAAAGCAGCCCTTTGTCCTTTAGGACAATGGCTGCTTTTTCTTTGTATATAATAGTTCCTCGCGTTCTCACCAAATATCAAGCTGGTGCGGTCATTGTTGTGCTTGTTGTGCTTGTTGTTCCTTTTTCACCTGTTGCACTTGCTCTGCTTGTTGGGACTGCTGGTGCTCCATTTCATGCATAGGATAACAACAGCAGCTTGTTAAATGATCATTCACCATACCCGTCGCTTGCATATAAGCATAACAGATCGTAGAGCCAACGAAAGAGAAGCCGCGTTTCTTCAGATCCTTACTAAGTGCATCTGAAACGGCAGTTTTTGCTGGCACTTCATCCAACGTCTTCCAGCGGTTTACAATCGTGCGGCCCTCTACATAATCCCAAAGATAACGATCAAACGTACCGAACTGCTCGCAGATTTGTAGGAAGGCAATCGCATTTTTAATCACAGACTGGACTTTCAGGCGATTGCGAATAATACCGACATTTTGCAGTAACGCCTCTACCTTCTCCGAACCATAGGCGGCTATAATAACGGGATCAAAGCTTTCGAACGCCTCGCGGTAAGCTTCTCGCTTCTTTAGTACCGTATACCAGCTTAAGCCTGCTTGTGCACCCTCAAGAATTAGCAACTCAAAGAGTTTTCGGTCGTCATGCTGTGGAATTCCCCATTCATGATCGTGATAATTGATGTATAACGGGTCATCGTTCACCCAGCCGCAACGTATGGTCATCATTGTCCTCTTTTCCGAGTTATGAATAAAGCTATTATAACGCATAGTTGGAATTTTAATGAAGGCCCAACTAACGCCTGTATATGCGAGGTTTGCGGTCAGGAATGCGCCAAACCTAAAAGGAATGAGCCTATTGTCGGCAGTCGAAAGGTTGACTGAATTGCCCTAAGTTCCTATTCGAATCGTGCGATCACTAATGGCATCCACATCCTGCTGGTCATGTGTGACGAACGGGAGGAGGCTGCGCTAGAAAGGGTAACCCCAAAACTTATAAATACTTTAATGGTGAGGTAGACCGGAGGCACTGCCTCCGGTCCTCTTTATGTAGTGGAGATACTCCACACATCTGAACCTAGACTCACTGCCCTGAAAATAAAAAACGAACATTTTCATTCATCCGTGGTGCCGCCCAAGCGGCA
>JACMJI010000383.1 GCA_014380705.1 Gorillibacterium sp.
AGTTACCCGATCTACCAAGCTACTGCTTTTCGTCACCCCCGTCTCGGAGAAAGCACCGGCTTTGATTATGCGAGGACGAAAAGTCCCACGCGCTCCGTTCTCGAACAGGCTTTTGCCGATTTAGAGAGCGGTGACGGGGGCTTTGCCTGCAGCACAGGGATGGCTGCCCTGCAAACGGTGTTTGCCCTGTTTGGACAAGGGGATCACCTGCTGGTATCGCTTGATCTTTATGGGGGAACCTACCGGCTGCTTGAGCAGGTCATGACCAGATTTGGCGTTACCTCTAGTTATGTGGACACCAATGACTTGGATGCCCTGGAGGCAAATCGCAAGCCCAGTACGAAAGCGGTTATCATTGAAACACCGACGAATCCTCTGATGATGATTACAGATCTGAGCAAAGTCAACGCTTGGGCCAAACGCCATGGTCTCCTTACGATTGTGGACAACACCCTTTTGACTCCCTTTTTTCAACGCCCCTTGGAGCTGGGCTGCGATATCACGGTTCATAGCGCCACGAAGTATTTGGGTGGTCATAATGATGTGTTAGCAGGTCTTATCGCAACCAAAGGAAAAGAGTTAACGGAAAGGGTAGCTTTCCTGCATAACTCTCTTGGAGCTGTTCTCGGTCCTCAGGATTCTTGGCTGCTAATGCGCGGGATGAAGACTCTTGCATTGAGGATGGAGCGACATCAATCGAACGCTTTTGCTTTAGCCCGTTATTTGCAGGCACATCCCCTTATTGATCAAGTATTCTATCCTGGCTTAGAGGATCATCCCGGCTATGAAATTCAAAAACGCCAATCCTCCGGAAACACGGGTATCTTTTCTTTTAAAGTGAATAATGCGGATTACGTTGAACCGATTCTGCGTCATATTCGCCTGATTGCTTTTGCGGAGAGCCTTGGCGGTGTCGAATCCTTGATGACCTACCCTGCCGTGCAAACCCATGCAGATATTCCTGTGGAAGTCCGAAGTCGTATTGGTATTGACGATTGCCTGCTGCGTTTTTCCGTTGGAATTGAGCATGAGGATGACCTGATCGCGGATTTAGGTCAAGCACTAGAGGCAGCAAAGCAAGAAAAGGGAGAGTGACCCCAAGATGGCCGAGGAGCGCTATGATTTTGATAAAGTGATTAATCGTTTTGGAACCGCTTCTTACAAATGGGATCAATCAGAGAAATTATACGGTCGGGCAGATATTCTCCCTTTGTGGGTTGCTGATATGGATTTTGAGCCGCCGCGGGAAGTGGTCCAAGCGATTAAGGAACGAGCGGAGCATGGCGTTTACGGGTATACTTTTCGAACGGATGCTTACTTCGCTGCGATTACCGGATGGCTATCCCGCCGTCACGGCTGGGAGATTCAACAGGAATGGATCACCTCGAGTCCCGGTGTCGTGCCAGCCCTTAGTCTCGCTGTTCTGGCTTATACAAATCCAGGTGATGGTATTATTTTGCAATCGCCGGTGTATTATCCCTTCTATGACGTCATCAAAATGAACAACCGTATCGTTATCGACAATCCACTTATTCTTGAGGATGGTTACTACACGATTGACTTTAATTTGTTGGAAAAGCAGGCGCAAGCAGGGGCCAAGATGCTGTTCCTCTGCAGTCCGCATAACCCGGGTGGACGCGTTTGGACGCGAGAGGAGCTGCAGCGCATCGCGGATATTTGTCTCAGGCATGGCGTGCTTGTCATTGCGGATGAAATCCATCAGGACTTGGTTTTTAGCGGGCATCGCCATACCCCCTTTGCAGCACTTTCCGATGCGATTGCCCAAATTACGATCACCTGCATCGCCCCAAGTAAAACCTTTAATCTAGCAGGACTTCAAGCTGCACTCGTAATTATTCCGAATCGCAGTCTACGCCTCAATTTCAACAATCTCCTTAAAACGTTATCGATTCATATGGAAAGCTATTTTGGTTTGACTGCGGTTGAAAGCAGCTATACCTATGGAGATGCTTGGCTTGATCAGTTGCTCGTCTATCTTGAGGATAATTGCAGCCTGCTGCTTGATTATGTAGGCAGGAATATACCCGAGGTGAAGGTCATGAAGCCTGAGGGCACCTATATGGTCTGGATGGACTGTCGCGCGATATCGGAGGATCCGGCGGTGCTTAAGAAGCTCATGTTCGAGAAAGCCGGCGTCGCCTTCAGCGAAGGCTCGGTATTCGGCAAGCAGGGGGCAGGCTATTTGCGAGTCAATCTGGCTTGTCCCCGCTCACTGCTTCAAGAGGCGTTGGATCGTTTCGCGCATGCGGTGAGTACAAGGTTTGTGGGACAATAGTTCAAGCCAACAACATTGAAGGCTATCATCGACAGTTGCGATCGACAAAGGCATTAACCTCAGAATAAAAGCAGATCGCATTTCCAAGCCAACGGGCTGAGTGAAATGCGATTTTTTTATTCTATCAGTATGTATAAAGATCAAAGAGGGTTCATTTGATTCTGCATCGGTAAACGCATGGCGCCAAAGGAGGGCCTACAGTCGTTTGTCTTTGATGGTCTTATTCTAATCTTATAATAATTGCTGTAAGTTCGACTATGGGAGTTCAGATATGCTACCATGGGTAAATAGGGAATATCTCCACATTGTAGGAGGAGGAGTGGGTTATTATGCGGATTATCGATAGTATATTGGATAAAGCAGCCAAAGGCGGCAGAATGAATGTTGAGGAATGCATCCGATTGTTTGAATCGGATGAAATAGAAAAAATCGGTGCAGCAGCCAATCAGGTGATGCTTAAATGGCATCCCGAGCCCGTAACAACCTTTGTGATTGGTCGCAATATCAATTACACAAATGTTTGCGATACGTATTGTCGATTTTGTGCTTTCTATAGACCACCAGGTTCAGCAGAGGGTTATGTTCTATCGGATGAAACCATCTTTCAAAAAATTCAGGAGACAATTGATGTAAATGGCACTGAAATCCTCATGCAGGGTGGAACAAACCCAGACCTGCCCTTCAGCTATTATACAAATTTACTTCGTGAAATAAAAAAACGTTTCCCAAATATCTCCATGCACTCCTTTTCACCAGCTGAAATTCTCAAAATGCAAGAGGTTTCGGATAACCTGACGCTTGAGCAAGTGATCCGCGAGCTGCGTGCAGCAGGACTGGATTCTTTGCCAGGCGGCGGGGCAGAGATCCTGGATGATCGGACCCGAAGCCGAATCAGCCGGAAGAAGGGTTCTTGGAAGGATTGGATTCAGGTTATGGAAACGGCTCATCAAACAGGGATGAGCACTACCGCAACGATGGTCATTGGATTCGGGGAATCCTTTGAGGAGCGGGCCTTACATCTGGACCGAATTCGGGAGGCGCAGGACAAGACCCGACGCGCAGGTTACCCATCGCCAGGTTATCTTGCCTTCATTCCGTGGACCTTCCAACCGGATAACACGAATATGAGTGGCACGGTTAAGGCGACTCCGGAGGAATATCTAAAGACACTCGCTATCAGTCGAATTTACTTGGATAACATTTCAAACTTTCAGGCATCGTGGGTGACAATGGGACCCGAAATTGGCAAGCTTACCCTTTCTTATGGCTGTAATGATTTTGGCAGTACGATGATAGAAGAAAACGTGGTATCTGCGGCTGGGACAACGCATAAAGTTAATATCGGGCGGACACTTGACCTGATTCGCCAAGCAGGTAAAATTCCGGCTCAACGGAATACCCGATATGAAATTTTGCGAACTTTTGGTGACGAGTCCCCAGTGGACAAGGATTTTATCATGCAGAATTAAATCTAGGCTTCATTGCCAAATACTTGATTGTATATACGCTTTCTCCTCGCCATATACTCTACAGTGAAAACCATTGCAGGGTGCGGTAGGGGGGAACAGGCCAATGGACCAGTATATGATCGCCATGATGAACATATCCAGCAGCAAAGCCATCAAACTGTGGGATAAGCTGAACCGGCAGATCGAGACCCTTTCCATGATTATAAAGCTGGAAGAGGAAGTTTTTATCCGCCATCGGGAAATTCGCTGTACCAAGCTTGGAGACGGTAAATGGAGTCCAGGAGAACGTAAAAAAATCCGCCGGGAGCTGAGCCGGGGGCTGACTAACTATATTCTGGAGGATGAGGAAGAAAAACTGCTGCGGGTTATTTTCGCCAGAGATTATTCCTATACGGCTGAAGCTGACCTTGCCAAGCTGTTGTCCTTCTGCAGACGATTACCAGACAGTGATGAATGGCTGCCCAAAGAAAAAGCGCGTTCAATCAAAAGATTTCGCCAGATTTCGGAAGAAATTGAGGCATGCTTGCACCAGAATGGCTATGTTAATCTGGATGGTTTACTTGCATTTCGGCTGGAGGAGTATCGCAATGATCTGAAGGAAACCGTGGATTACGCTGTGGATGAGTATCTTTTGGATAAGCAATACCAAGAATTTATTTCTCTGCTAAAGTACTTCGTGTTTATTCAAAAATCAAAGGTTTCCTCCGTCCATCTGCTGCATAAGGGTGACTCAAACTTTGTGCTTTTGAATGAAAAGCTTGAGCCGATGCATCCTTCCGTAGCCGGGGGAGAAATAACGATGGAGACATTAGAGAAGGAATTAAACTTCGAGGACATTATCGTAAGTACCCTCATCACAGTTGCTCCAGCACGGATTTATATTCACTCGCATACGCCGGAGCTCCCTGTTATCAAGACAATCAGACAGATTTTTGAGGATCGTGCTTGTCTTTGTGACTGCAAAATGTGTAACCTGCTCGATAGCGAGCGGGCTCAGGATCACATACTAACGTAATGCCCGTTGACTTCCGACCCTGATTATCTTTATAATAAGGGCAATGTAACAACAGTAACGCGATGACCAAAGACATGTTTCCACTGTAATACGGCTTCAGAGAGGGGAGACCAGGTGAAAGCTCCTCCCGTTAAATAGTGGATTTACCCCTTTGCAGCTGTGAGAAGGAAACCAGTTGTTCGAATAGGAACACCTGATACTATTTCCCACCGGTTCATTCCCGATAACGAATGCCGAAGGATTGTGGGATGTTATGTCCGAACCTTCTGTCCGAATTTTGCCGACATCATGTACAATGATGAGCTGCAAGCTCAGGCAGCACAATCAAATCAGGGTGGAACCACGAGCTTAAAACGCACTCGTCCCTTTATGGATGATGCGTTTTTTATTTTGCATTTTTTTACTATAGGAGGATGAATTGTTATGTTGGTTAAAGCAACCCTGCCAGATGGTGCCGTTCGTGAATATGCTGCTGGTGTCTCGGTGGAACGAATCGCTGAATCAATCAGCCCAGGACTAAAGAAGAATGCTGTGGCTGGTAAAATCAATGGTAAAGCCGTGGACTTGTCCGTGGAGTTAAATGAAGATGCTGCCGTTGAAATTATTACATTAGATAGCGCGGATGGTTTAGAGGTTTTGCGTCATAGCGCTGCACATTTA
>JACMJI010000384.1 GCA_014380705.1 Gorillibacterium sp.
CCATTTTCAGTTTCCGCATCAGAAAGCCCAAACCCTAACTTTTCACAAACCCCACATCGTCCTCACTGCCAATCATGTAAGTGAGGTGCGGGAAGCATTACGCAGCGTACAGGACTATGTGGATCGTGGCTACTATGCCGCAGGCTACTTGAGCTATGAAAGTGCTCCAGCATTTGACCCGGCTATAAAGGTTCGTTCAGGTTCAAAAATGCCGCTCCTATGGTTTGGTATTTTTGATGAACCGACAGCAGACGCGGAGCTTGTTTGTGCAGAAGGCGAGAACTATGAGGTGACCGACTGGGTATCTGACACAGAGAAGGCTTCCTATGAACGGACAATCGCTGAGATAAAACGGGAGATTGCAAGGGGAGAAACCTATCAAGTTAATTATACGTTTCGGCTGCGGGCCGATTTCCGGGGAAGTGATCTCGGCTTCTTTCGACGTTTAGTTCAAGCACAAAAAGCCAACTACAGTGCATATCTTAACCTTGGACAGCATCGGGTTCTCAGTGTGTCACCCGAACTATTCTTCGAGGTAGATCAGAATCGAATAACCACTCGCCCGATGAAAGGAACGATCAAGCGTGGGCGATGGCCGGAGGACGATCAACAGCAGCGAAATACGCTGTTTCATTCCGAGAAGGACCGTGCGGAGAATGTAATGATTGTTGACCTCCTGCGCAATGATCTTAGTAAGCTAGCTCAGTTAGGCTCTGTTCATGTGCCGCAACTCTATGAGATTGAGCAATATCCGACGGTCTTTCAGATGACATCGACAGTTCAAGCCGAGTTAGAGGAGGCTGTGTCACTGGAAGAATTGTTTGCAGCTTTATTCCCATGCGGGTCCGTAACCGGAGCACCGAAAATCAATACGATGGACATGATTAGCCATTTGGAGTCTACCCCACGAGAAGTTTATTGCGGTGCGATCGGGTATGTTACCCCTCACAAGCAGGCGGTGTTTAATGTTCCTATTCGTACGGTATGGATTAATAAGGAGACAGGGATAGCAGAATATGGTGTTGGCGGCGGTGTGACCTGGGGTTCTTCGGCAGAGGGAGAATATGAAGAGGCGCTCGCCAAAACAGCAGTTCTCAGGCAAGCGGATTCATCCTTCGATCTATTGGAAAGTCTTCGATTATCGGGCGGCAGCTATACACTGCTTGAACTTCATTTGAAGAGATTGCGCGGCTCTGCGGACTATTTTGGTTTTGACTATCCCCTCAAGGATCTTGAGAACAAATTGAAGGAGGGGGCTCTGGATCATCCGGAAGGCGATTTTAAGGCAAGGCTGCTACTGACATGCACAGGGGAGGTTTCCCTACATATGGATAAAATAGAGCCCGGATATATGAGTTCTGTAGAGCTTCATACGGATAGGGCACAGCGAGTTGTTCTGTCGGACGAGTGGGTTGATTCCAGCAATAGGCTGCTCTACCACAAGATAACGTTAAGGGATCTATACACTTATCATTTTGCTAAAGGGGACGGTGCGTATGATGTCCTTTTATGGAATGAAAAGGGGCATCTGACCGAATTTACTCGGGGGAATGTTGTGCTTGATTTGGAGGGTGTGCTATGGACGCCGCCAATCGCCTCAGGCTTACTCGCTGGAACCTTTCGGGCAGAGCTGCTCGCTCGCGGAGCAATAAAGGAAAAGATTCTTACCTTAGCTGATCTGCAAACAGCCCGGACCCTATGGTTTATCAATAGCGTACGAGGGTTAGTCAGAGTGTCCCTTCATCATTTGACAAGCCTTTAACGACGTGTTTATAGTTAACTTACCATATTAAGAATTGAATGGAGTCGATCTAAGATGTCAGGAATCGTGAACGAATGGATCGACCTGCTGTTCGAAATAACAGGGCTAGCGGGCTTCTGGATTCTACTCATCACAATACCGCTTGGGATCATCCAAGGATTGTTTGGGTTTTTTCCTTTTGCCACACTCATCCTGCTTCAGATTTCAATGTTAGGCGTATACAACGGTTTACTCTCCAGTTGGTTAGTGGGTACGATATCTGCTCTGGTTGTTTATGTGCTCTGTAAATATGTATTTTCAGACTGGTTTAATAAAAGGTGGTTAAGTCGTTCGAAGAGAAATGATAAATGGATGCATCAGATTCAGCTATACGGAGGTTGGGCGATTATCTTATTAAGGACCATCCCAATTATGCCCAATAACCTGATTTCCTTCGTCAGTGGTGTTACCAAGATGAAGCCGTTCACTTATCTATGGTCCAATATTATCGGAAACTTATCGCACATTTGGTTGTTTGGCATTATCAGCGCGGCGATTCTATTCCCGAATTTGGATGTTCGACTCTTGATCGCTACCTATATTGCTTTTTGCATTGTCCTCATAACCGTCTTCATCGTACGGTACAACCAATATTATAAATACTTACGTCACCCTGAAGAAACACAGCAATAAACGCTTAAGTTCTTATCAATAGCAGCAATTCAAAGGATAGTAGACATCGTAAATAGAAAGCTTGAGGCGTAAATCAATCTCATCAGAAATAGAAAAGATCGCATTTCCTAAGCCATTTTGGCCAAGTGAAGTGCGATCTTGTTCATGTTCTGACCAGCTAATCGAAGGATGCCAATTCAAGAGCGCCCGAAACCGACATTCAAATTCCGTAACGTCACTGGTTTCTTAAGCAGCCTGAACGCCAATGTATATAGAGACGTTTTTTTATCGTTTATATTCCTTATATTTATGTGCTGTAGCAGGGGATTGCATGAAAGTGTCGAAAAAGTAGTTGCTATCCATTTTTGCAATATCGGAATAGAATAAGTATTCTTCTTATGATGCTGGCTCAATCATTTTTAGAACCTGCTTTAGAAGGGAGCCGGATATGGCGATCGACGAAGTAAACGGCAGATCCAATAAAGAATTTTCAATTGGATCGGATGATTCTAAACATACAGAACCTTCATATTATGATGACCTAACCCTGCCGCCTGGCATGAAGATTAATGACTCCGTTCGAATGTACCTTAAAGAAATTGGACGTGTTCCTCTACTTTCTGGCTCGGATGAGGTTGATCTGGCCAAGAGAATTGAGCAGGGGGATGATGAAGCCAAACAGATGCTGGCTGAAGCTAATTTGCGGCTTGTTGTCAGTATTGCAAGACGTTATGTTGGACGGGGTATGCTGTTTCTTGATCTAATCCAAGAGGGCAACATGGGGCTCATGAAGGCAGTGGAAAAGTTTGATTACTCCAAGGGGTATAAATTCAGTACCTACGCAACCTGGTGGATTCGTCAAGCCATTACTCGTGCGATAGCGGATCAGGCTCGCACCATTCGGGTGCCGGTGCATATGGTAGAGACGATTAACAAGCTTGTTCGAATCTCCAGACAGCTGCTGCAAGACTTAGGTCGTGAACCCACTCCGGAAGAAGTTGCCAAAGAAATGGAGATCACCACCGAGAAGGCCCGGGAAATTATGAAGATCGCCCAAGAGCCTGTATCCTTGGAAACACCAATCGGTGAAGAGAATGACTCCAACCTGGGTGAGTTTATCGAGGATCGTGATGCTCTAGCGCCCGCTGACGCGGCTGCTTACGAGCTGCTGAAGGAGTTGCTTGTTGATGTGCTTGATACACTTACTGAGCGCGAGGAGCAGGTGCTCCGTCTCCGCTTTGGACTTGACGATGGGCGTACGCGCACGCTTGAGGAAGTAGGCAAGGTGTTTGGCGTTACCCGGGAGCGGATTCGTCAGATAGAGGCAAAGGCGTTGCGTAAACTCAGACATCCAAGCCGAAGTAAGCGGCTTAAGGATTTCTTAGAATAAGGGATGCTTTATTCCTCTTAACGGCCTCGCCAGACTCGAAGACTATTAAAGTTTTTCTCGGCAAACGCACAGGCGTCCTATGGACGCTTTTTTGGCGTTAGTCTTTGGAGTTTGTACTGCCAACCAAGAGAACTCGTTATTTACTGGATTGTAACAAATATTAACCTAACGTTATTGACAATGATAATTAATATCATTAACTTAGAAGGAGAGCTGTTTTAATTTATATCTTTCAGGGACCAACCTAGATCTATAAATGAAAGAAGGCGTTAACCAATGAAAGTACTGATATTGTATACCAGCTTGACTGGGAACACGGAGAGCATGGCAGAAAATGTAGCAGAAGGCGTTAAGGAAGCTGGCGCTGAACCCGTTCTGAAGGAAGTTTTTAATACACAAGCCTCTGATTTGCTGAATTATGACGGTTGCATTCTTGGTGCATAAACATTTTTGTGGTGCGGTAGATATTCTATCCGATAAACTGAAGGAACGGGGGGCAATTAGTTTGAAGAGCTTCTTCGCTCACCCGACACTTTCCAACGGCTAAGCACAAATGGAATGACTGCTAAAGATCTCAACTGGTGGCATCTGGTTCAGCATTCTATCGGTCATGCGATGAATGATTCCTACCAACTACCACCAGAACACCGCGCATACGTTTCTGCTGAGGGGATTGTAAGGCGCCGATTTACAGATGATGTCAGCAAGTTCGATTCGGATCAGCATTACATGCTTGTGAAGGAACAGGTCTTAGCTTATCTGATCCCCTTGATGGAGTCATACCGTCATATTCGCCCTACCCTCCTGTTTGAATCTCATCGGTCATTTATCCAAGTACTTAATCTGGAGCTGTCAGTTATTTTTCAAGTTATGAACTTGTTGTAAACGAAGGGACTGCCAAGAAATTCTCGGCAGTCCTTTTAGCAATGATTCCATATTTGCTGTAATAGGCAAGTGAATTATTCC
>JACMJI010000385.1 GCA_014380705.1 Gorillibacterium sp.
GATTGAGGAGGATGATCAGCAACCCGTTCAAGATAATGCGCTACCATCATCAGATTCGTCAACTGACGATTCACTCGCAGATCTGTTCCTAGCATACCCGTAAGCTCTGTCAGTACCCTGCTGTATAAACTATCTACGCGATCATCCATCTCTGCGAGGGCTGCTGCCCGATGAATATCACGCTCTGTGTAGGAGAGTAAACATTCACGCAGCATCTCGATGGCGATCTCCGCCATAGTTGGGATATCCACAAGGGGTTTAACCAATTGCTCCCCTGACATCCGCAGTGTGAGCTTAGCGATATCAACCGCATGGTCGGCAATTCGCTCCAAATCAACGGCTATCTTGGTAGCCATACCGATAATACGAAGGTCGCTGGCCATTGGCTGTTGAAGAGCGATTAGGCGTAGACACCGCTCCTCAATAAAAAGAAGTAACTCATCGATTTGATCGTCATTCTCAATGACTTCCTTTGCCTGCAGCTCATTTAGATCCTTAAGTGATTCCATTGATTTACGGATTTGATCCTCTACCAAAGTACCCATGTGAAGCAATTGCTTTTGCAATTCATCGAGCGATTGATGATAATTCGATCTTGTGTCCATTGCTTGTAGCTCCTTTTTATCAGCCGAATCGGCCCGTAATGTTCTAAAAGATCTTCCTTACTTTTATTTTACGCGCGATCGACTCCATTATTTACCTCCGGTTATTCATTTTTTTATAAATCGACCCGGTATGGCAATCACGAAGTTTAATACCATTATAATCATTACGAGTAGAGCAGCAAATTGTTTGGAAACGAGGTGCCTCAAGAGCAAGGAGGCCTCCTCCAGACGAATAGACAGAGAACGCATGGCGTCCTCTGATACCGAAAGAATTGTGGGCATAATCATGATGGCTATCAATTGGTGCCGAAGAAAAATCCTACACCTTGAACATCTCGAAAGGTTTGGGTGCCTTGATAATTTACAAAAAAACCTCACAAATAATAACGTTGCTTTCTCATCATAGAAAACAAATGTTAATAGATTGTCATTCATTTGTTAACAGAATGTAAATGTTGTGATTCTTACTCTTATAGAATAACGCCTTGTGTTTACCGGAGAAACATAAGCACCGATAAGTAAAATGGTATACTTTCTTCAAGGATAAACGCCTGTCGGCGTCCTTTATACTTTCTGCACTGAAAATAAAAAACGAACATTTTCATTCATCCGTGGTGCCGCCCTAGCGGTATGGAAGTCTGATAGAGTTAGAAAAACCGATACCCTAGTGGTATCGGTTTTCCTGTTATTTCGATTATCCTTAGTTAAAATAAACCGTTTTGCCCGTTTTAGCTGACTCATAGATGGCTTCAAGAATTTCAGACACGACCAAGGCTTGCTCTGGAAGTACAACTGGATCCTTGTTTTCAAGAATTGCTTCGATCCAAAGACGAGCTTCTCTTTCAGATTCGTTCTCGGAAGAACCAGAATAGAAAGCAACGCCGCCACTATTCGTGTCAATTTTTGTTTCCCACAGGCGGCTGTGCTCTTCGCCGTTCAGACGCAAGCCGTCTTCCATGTCTGCTCCACCTTCGGTTCCGGAAAGCGTAACACGTGATTCCTTAACATCAAGTGTATTAAGTGCCCAGGCGGATTCAAGAATAACCGTAGCACCATTCTCAAATGTGATCATACCAAAAGCTGAATCTTCAACCGTAAATTCCTTAGGATCCCAAGGACCAAAAGCATTAGCTGCATTCTCAATGTGAGAGAGCTTATGGAAGGTGCTGCCCAAAACAGCCTTAGGCTTATAGTTGTCCATGAACCACAAGGCCAAGTCAAGTGCATGGGTTCCGATATCGATAAGTGGTCCGCCACCTTGTTTTTCTTCGTCAAGGAAAACGCCCCATGTAGGTACGGCACGACGGCGAATCGCGTGAGCCTTAGTAAAGTAAACTTCACCTAGGGTACCAGCCTCTGTTACTCTCTTTAGGTGCTGGCTATCTGGACGTTGACGGTTTTGGTAACCAATCGTCAACTTCTTGCCCGTGCGCTTCGAAGTTTCCAACATAGCGCGAGCATCTGCAGCCGTTTTAGCCATTGGTTTTTCACACATTACGTGCTTGCCTGCCTCCATAGATGCGATGGAGATTGGAGCATGAGAATCATTTGGAGTACATACATGAATAACATCAATGCTTGCATCCTTCAACAATTCGGTATAATCAGAATAAACCTTGCTTTCGGAAGTTCCGTATTTAACTTTAGCTTCTTCTGCACGTTCTACGACGATATCACAAAACGCAACCAATTCTACATTCGTATCAACTAGACGAGCCAAGCTTGGCAAATGTTTGCCGTTAGCAATACCACCACAGCCAATTATGGCTACTTTTAACTTCTTCGACATCGAAATGTCCTCCTTTTAGGTAAAACAGCTTTTCTTTCTGTCTTGCACATACTAGAATAAAGTATATCACCGTTTAACAGAAATGTAATGTTAGATCTAGTCGATATTATATGTTTTTTTGTCATTAAAGGGGGGGGCACTATGGAAATTTTCAACGAAAATATCCAATATGAGAATCCATTTCTATGTATGAAGCTGTTTGAAACGGAACGCCGCATACAAGGAGAAATGTGCAGCTGGCATTACCACAAGGAGATGGAGATTCTTGTACAGCATACGGGAGAACTAGAAATACGGGTCGAGGATAATGAGTCTTACAAGCTTGGACCAGGTGATGTTATCCTCATTGGCTCTTCTCAGCTCCATCGAGATCGGATTCTCACAGATCACTGTCGTTATTATGTATTTCAATTCGACATGCAATACTATATAGAACCGAGCGTTATGCCTTATTATAAGCTTTTTCTTGAACCTGACTTCCCGCTCAGCCGTTTAAACTACATTTTCAAGGAGAATGAAGAGGCTCGCATAATGGTTTACAATTGTGTCCAGGAAATTCATAAAGAATCCCGGGATAAGTTAGAGGGCTATGAAATCGCCGTTAGTCTTTTGATCAAAAAAATTTTTCTAACCATTCTCCGCAATGATACTAGGAAACTGCTTAACCATCCAGCAAGTGCAGATCTACTTCGCCTTAAACCCGTCCTGGATTACATTGACGAGCGTATCGAGAATAAGATCCATGTTGATGAGGCAAGTAAGGTTGCAAATGTCAGTTACTATTATTTTGTTAAGTACTTTAAAAAGGTATTGGGGATGTCTTTTCTAGAGTATGTTAATTTCAAAAAAATCAAGCGAGCGGAGCGGTACCTCCTGACAAGGGATATGAGCATCGCAGTAATCGGTGAGACTATAGGAATGCCCAATATGGCACACTTTTATAAACTGTTTAAAAAATATAACAATTGCTCTCCCAATGAATACCGCAAGAAGATGCAGGATTGGAATAAATAGTATTCATAAATCATAAGAAGAGCCATCCCTTCCGTAGAAAAATTCTACTTTGGGACAGCTTTTTATTTTTTAACAGAGCCGATCAGCTTATATCCTACACCACGAATCGAGTCGATCTGCACAGACTGCTGATTCATCTCAAGCTTCTTACGCAAGGAGCTTACATGTACATCTACGGTACGTTGTCCGCCAATATAGTCAAAGCCCCACACGACATTCATTAGATCATCTCGCGTTACAACGACACCAGGCCGCTGAACGAGATATAGCAGTACTTCGAACTCCTTCGGACGAAGCGGGATGGACTCCCCGTTTAAATGGGCTTCATATTTCTCAGGGTATATCAACAGCTCTCCAGCCTTGATGACCTTCTCATCCGTATTGATTACGGGACTGCCGTCCGTTTGTGAGCGTCTGAGCACCGCGGCCACACGAGCTAACAGCTCCGCTACACCAAACGGCTTTGTAATGTAGTCATCTGCCCCGTACCGCAAACCCTGTACTACTTCCTCTTCTGCCGTGCGGGCAGTTAGGATAATAACCGGTGTTAACACACCTTGCTTTCGCAAGTTGCTAAGAATATCAAATCCACTCATTCCGGGCAGCATGAGATCGAGAAGGATCAAATCAAATGGCTGCCGCAAAGCTATCTTAAGACCTTCACCCCCATGGTCAACCGATTGAACAGAATACCCTTCTTGTCCAAGGTTATACGTTAAGAGTCGGGACAAGGTAGGCTCGTCCTCTATGACTAAAATTTGATGGACCATGAAATTCCCCCGCGATTACAAAGTATGGATCCATTACATCTTTATTAGTTTACCACTTAAAGCTTAATGTTGGATAACAGGAAGTTCAATTATAAACGAGGAGCCCGTCCCGAGGATACTTTCTACTCGAATATAACCTCCCTGAAGCTCTACTAAATGCTTAACGATGGACAGCCCGAGACCCGTACCTCCAGACATGCGGGAACGAGCCTTATCCACACGATAAAAACGTTCGAAAATCCGCGGTAAATCACGCGCAGGGATTCCGATGCCTGTATCAGAGACGGTAATTCTCACCCACTCTTCCCCATCGTGAAGGGGCAACACTGACTCAGCCTTGACATGAATCTCGCCACCCTCTGGTGTATATCCAATCCCGTTTGAAAGCAGGTTGAGCATAATCTGGCGAAGCCGATCCTCATCTGCCTCCAGATAAAGAATAGACTTAAGATCTGATTCTAATCGGATATTCTTCCGATCTGCTTCCCGTTGAACAATTTTAAAGGACTGGTTAATAAAAGTATTTAGATTAACTGGAGAGTATACCAACGGTACGCGCTTGGATTCTATTTTGGATAGTTCCAGAATATCGCCTATCAAACGGTTCAAACGCTCGCTTTCATCGAAAATTATCTGCACAAAGGTTTTTGCTGTTTCTTTATCCTCCAAAGCTCCTGCAAGCAGCGTCTCGGCAAAGCCTTTCACTGCTGCAATAGGCGTTTTAAGCTCGTGTGATACATTGGCCACAAATTCACTGCGTATTCGTTCAAGCCTGCGGACCGCAGTGATATTATGCAGAATAATGAGAGCACCTGAAGCATGACCTTCTCCATTATACATAGGACTCGCATTTACATCCAAGATTCTTTCTTCCGGAAAGTAAAAGACGAGCTCATCATGTATCAACTCTCCAGAATCCAAGCAATCGCCGATGATTTCAGTAAATTCATATTGTTGATTCGCTACTGTATACTTGCGCCCAAGTAATTCATCTGAAGAAAAACCCAGAAAATCCTCTGCAGTACGGTTTAGCAGAACAATTCTCTTATCACGATCAACCATGATTATTCCACTGGGCATATTATCAAGAACACTCTGCAATCGGCTTTCGTTATCCGTTATTTCTTGCAACTGGTTCTGAAGGCTGTCAGCCATTGTATTAATGGCATTGCCAAGTTGGCCAATCTCATCCTTGCTCTTGACCTTTACACGCGTTTTATAATCGAGATTGGTTATTTGTTGAGCTACCCGGGTAATCTTCTCAAGTGGTTGAGTCAGTCGACGAGCAATGTGGAAACCAATAAACCCGGAAACAGCAAATAGTCCAGCCAGACCAGCAAGCATGAAGAACCAAAACCTCTTAAGGGTTGCCTCAACCTCATTCAAGCTGGTGGCTAAGCGAAGATAAGCGATTGTTGTCCCTGTATTATCCTTCACCGCTACCGCTACATACATCATGTCCTGGCCCATTGTATCACTGTATCGAACAGAGAAACCGGTTTTTCCGCCAATTGCTTCCCTAATCTCCTTACGATTAAGGTGATTCTCCATCGTTTGCGGATCATGGTCTGTATCACTAATGACTGTACCATCCGCAAGGATGTAGGTCATTCGGGCATCGACAGATTCCTTGAGCTCTTTAAATCTTTCGGAATAGTGTTCCCTCAGCTGATCAGGGGCGCCTGCTAATCGCCAATCCGAGCTTAAAAGGATTAAATGAAGTTCACGAGTCAAATTTGTCTTGAGTGAGCTGATATAGCTATTTCGTAGGAGCTGTGCTGAGAATAACCCCGCAGCCAGTACGGAAAACCCAATCAACAGAACATAGACTAACGTTAATCTTGTGCGGTAGCGCATGCGGCCCCTCCATATAAACATTTATTTTCTAATTTTGAACAGTAGTACGTCTTTTTTTAAGTTTAAACCCAAGTTGTTCTGGGATGATTAATCAATTGTTAACGCTATGTAAATGAAAAGGTGAAGCTATTGTTTGTCATAATGATGACCTTTCTTCTATAATACATAGAGGAACGGATTCACTACATTTATTATAGCATGCGATGCAAGGAGAGCTTTGACAATGAAGAACATCCTGGGAGGGGCACTTGTGGTCCTGCTGCTTCTAACCTTTTTAACAACACATCGTGCAATCGGGAAAACCGACACCGCTTACCGTGAACAGGTTGCAGTCCTCATGTACCACCATATCGCCGACAACAACAAAAGCTCTTCAACCATTACCACCACTTTATTTCGCGAGCAACTTAAGGGATTGCACGCGAGAGGCTATCATTTCATCGACCTTGGAACACTCAAAAGCTTTCTCGGTGGCGGTACAGTACCCGATAATGCGGTGTTCGTTACTTTTGACGATGGCTATGAAAGCTATGGTCAGCTTGCTTTGCCTATTATGAAGGAGTTGAATATTCCCTCCATCAACTTTTTGGTTACGTCCTATCTGGACAAAAAGAAAGGCCTGGGCATACCCGTATTCAATCGGGAATCCCTAAGCAAGATCATAGAAGAAACGCCACTTGCCGAATTTGGCAGCCACAGCCATAATCTTCATGACAAAATAGACAACGACGCTCTGCTCATTGCCAGGTTAAATGAAAATGGCCATACGGAAACCGAAATAGAATATGCCGCTCGCATCAGCGAGGACCTAGATACAAGCATTTCGATTCTCAAAAGTGTCAGAGCACACGGGTCAGACGCCTTTGCCTATCCATTTGGCATTTATGACAAAGCTGCGATTAACCTCGTTCAAGAAAGTGGGTTTCGGTATGGCTTTACGATTGCCCCTGGAATGACCACACACCATACCCATCCGATGACCATTCCCCGTATTAATATAGGGAATCCAACATTAACAGCGTATGAAGTCGATTTTTTGATCCGCCAGCGCATTGTTGCTGTGAGAAGTCAGTGAAAGGTATTAAGGTGATGTCCCCTTTAAGCCTATTGCATGGAACACTCCTGTGAACAGCTAAAACACAAATAGCCCGCAAGAGGGTCACTTTTCCAAGTGTCCACCTTGCGGGCCTTTGTTCATCCATTATTTGATAAAAATGTTTATAAGTTCCTAAACAATCTTTAAAATCTATTCGTTTAAATAGATCGCTTTGCCTGTGCGGGCAGATTCATAAAGCGCCTCTAGAATTAGGGAAACCGCATAGGCTTGTTCAGGCATAACAACGGGATCCTTATCCTCGTCAATCGCCTCAACCCACTTTCTCATCTCCAAATCAGGCGCACTCTCCTGCTTGCCGTCGAAGAATGCTACACCGCCTTCGTTCAATTCAATTTCCTTCATGTACATGCGGCTATGCTGTTCTCCGTTAATTCGCAGACCATTCTTCATATCAGCGCCTGCTTCTGTTCCGCTCAAGCTGCATTTCGCCTCATCCACATCCAGAGAGTTTAAAGCCCAGCTGGATTCGATCATGATGGTGGCCCCATTCTCCATGACAATCATCCCGAAGGCCGAATCCTCAACCGTAAATTTCTTAGGATCCCAAGGTCCCCAGGCGTTAGCGGCATTTTCTTTTTGAGACAGCTCATGGTATTTGGTTCCCAAAACGACCTTTGGTTTGTAATTGTCCAGCATCCATAGGGTAAGATCAAGGGCATGGGTTCCGATATCGATAAGCGGCCCTCCCCCTTGTTTTTCCTCATCCAGGAATACGCCCCAGGTCGGAACGGCTCTTCTGCGGATGGCATGCGCCTTAGCAAAATAGATATGACCAAGTTCTCCAGCCTCACAGAGCTTTTTCAAATATAAGCTATCTTCTCTGAACCGATTATTATAGCCAATCGTTAATTTCTTGCCTGTACGCTTGACCGCTTCAACCATTCTTTTGGCATCCGCTGCTGTCTTAGCCATAGGCTTCTCACACATAACATGCTTATCTGCCTCTAACGCGTTGATAGAGATGTTGGCATGGGATTCGTTCGGAGTAAGCACATGAACAATATCAATTGTACGATCTTTAAGCAATTCTTTGTAATCTGTGTAGACCGTGGCATCTTCGGTTCCGTACTGTTTCGCTGCGGCTTCAGCCCGATCCACCACGATATCGCAAAACGCAACCAATTCAATATTCTTAAGCTTGCTTAAACTTGGAAGGTGCTTGCCATTAGCGATTCCGCCGCATCCAATAATGCCTATACGATACACTTTACTCAAATTAATCATCCTCACTTTATGGTGTATTCCCGTTACGGTAAGTAGCAGGGGTTATGCCTAATCGCTTTCGAAAAACATTATGCAAATAAGTTGCATTAGTAAACCCCTCAGATAGAGCAATCTGTTCAACCGGAAGAGCGCCTTCTATAAGCTTGCGGCATACGCCTTGCAAACGAATATCCTCAAGGATCCGGCAGAATGATTTTTCGGGATTTACCTTCTTAAAGATCCGTTGCATTTGCCTAGAACTAATTTTTAGTTTTTCTGCAACATTCTCCAAAGTAACTGCACCTGAATAATTAGCTGTCATATATTGAATGGCATAATGATACCTGTAGGTCAACATATCCCGCACGGGTGCTTCCATTGCAACTCCGCCTATATCATACGCCCTCACTGTTTTTAATAGAATACTAATCACAAGGTGTTTGATGGAGGTATAATATCCGGTTAGCTTACCGTCACATACTTTATAAGCTTCAAGAAAGCAA
This sequence comes from Gorillibacterium sp., assembly GCA_014380705.1. The sequence continues at coordinate 8,859 of JACMJI010000385.1, forward strand.
CTCATTGCACGATGATGGTCATAAATCGGATGCAAAGGGATATTTCGGAGCTTTTCAACACATTCCTCGGCTTCAGCAACCTCCCAGGGATCTACTTCTGCTCTGCTTATTTCTCTAATATCAATATGTAAGCAAAGTTCGTCCATAGCCTCTTCATGATGAGCTTCCTGGAAATGCATAACACCCGGCCCGGTTAAGTAAAGCATCCCTTCCTTTAATAGATACTCCTGCTCACCTAGAATTACCTTTCCTTTGCCTCTTGGAATAAAATGAAATTCAAATTCGGCATGGTTATGGAAGTTAATGGTTTTCCCAGAAGGTAATGATGTTAAATGGAACCGGAGCACAGTAATTTCATATTGTCCCCATTGAATCGAAGTATCGAGTCTCTCAAGTATATCGGGCTTTTGAGACATGATCTCATAAATCAAGAGCTTACAGCCGCTAGTGGCATCGTACGCCCTTCTTTAACCGAGCGGTTCGCAGCTTCCATCAATCTAGTAAGTTCAACGGCCATCTGGATATTATCAACAGCAAGCGTATCCATTAGCATATGATTGACCCATTGCTGAAAAGCATTCTCGCGATTGTCTTTCAGCTTAATCTCAGTCCAACTGTTCGAGGCTTCCTCAACTTTATTGGTCTTCAGAAGCAATTTATCTTCCGGAGTTCCGAATAGCAGCGTTCCTTCCGTTCCGTGAACCTCGATGGTAAAAGGCGAGTGGCTGTTCACAAACCCAGCCTCTACCACGCCTATAGCCCCAGAAGCCGTAAACAGCGTTGCTACTGCATTGTCTTCTACTTCTTTACCGGTAATATAACCAAAGTTTGCACTTACACCGGTCACTTCCTGCCCTAAGAAAAGCCGGGTCAAATACATAGGATGACAGCCCAAGTCAATCAAAGCACCGCCTGCGCATTGTTCCAAGTTGTAAAAATGATCGGGAAGCCAGCCTGCAATAGCCCCATTATGGGATAATCGAACTCTGACATAAGTAATTTCTCCAAGTAAGCCTTGGTTAATTAGCTCCTGAATGGATAAACAATATCCATCATTCAACCGAGGCAAGGAAACGGTTAATTTCAACTGATTCTGGTTAACCTCCGAGATGATTTCATTTACTTCCTTCATTGTTGGAGCAATTACCTTTTCTGTGAAAATGTGTTTACCCGCTTTGGCAACAGCTACCATTACTTCTCTATGGATATTTGTCGGCGCATCAATGATAACCGCGTCAACATCCTTCTGTGCAAGTAGATCATCAAGTGAAGCAAAAAAGGGAACATTCAGTTTTTCGGCAGCCTCCCTTCCACGATCCATATCCTCGTCCCATACTGCTGCTATAAACGTATCTTCATGCTCTTGGGCTTGCTTGACATAGTCCCAGGCATGCACATGCCAAAAGCTGATTACACCAATCCCTATGCTCATTAGTTTATTCCCCTAACCTATATTATTCTGACATCAAGTTTAAAATAACATATAACACTTGCATTTTATATAGTATAAAGCGACAATTATTATATAAAATTACGACATCCTATAAAGTTTATAACCTTTAAACAAGAAAAACCGGAGGCACTGCCCAATGTCATTAAGTTAAGCCCAAAGACATGACCGGGAATAAAAATGGAATCCAAAACGGCATGGGAAAAAGCCCTGTGCCGTTTGTTTTTTGGTGCAAGCAAGGGAAAAAGCGTACAGCAAACAAAGCGGATGGGAACACCGCTTAAAAAATGTTCATGTGAAACGCATTATGCTACTCTGTAGACGAAGCTAACGACTGATTTCCAGCGGATTTTGCGTGTATTCTTCTGCCCTGGGCGA
>JACMJI010000386.1 GCA_014380705.1 Gorillibacterium sp.
GGGATACGTACTTTGGGGCTTGGATGGCCGCACTGGATAACAAAGAGCTGGCTTATTCCAATGCGATTGAGATCACTCGCGAAAAGACACCAGCCGGCTTTGTTCCCAACGCCATTTGGGGAGCTGGCTTTAAAACGCTCGATCGTTCTCAGCCGCCGGTAGGTTCACTGGCTGTCATGGAGCTGTATCGTCGCTTTGGAGATGTATGGTTGCTTGAGGAGCTGTTTCCCAGCTTGCTTGAGTGGAATACTTGGTTTTATGAGCATCGGCAAATTCGGAAGGGTCTGCTTGCCTGGGGTTCAAATCCGTATGAACCTGCTTACGGCAACCATTGGGAAACCGCCGGCGTAGGCTCAACATATGGCGGTGCATTGGAGTCTGGACTGGATAACTCCCCTATGTATGATGAAATCCCCGTAGACCCTGACACACATTGCCTACAGCTTGCAGATGTGGGTTTAATGTCGTTATATATTGCAGATTGCCAGGCGCTCCGGGATATGGCGCTCACCTTAGGCAAGAATAGGGAGGCGGAAACGCTAGCCCAACGGGCAAACTCCATTCACCAAGGGCTGCAAAGCCTGTGGGATGAGGAAACGGGAATGTTCCTGAACAAGCGAACCGATACGGACACCTTCACCTACCGGTTGTCTCCAACCCACTTCTACCCGCTGCTGTGTCGTGCAGCGAGCGACCAACAGGCGGAACGCATGATTAAGGAGCATTTACTAAACCCAGAGGAGTTTTGGGGGGACTGGATATTGCCTTCAATCGCCCGCAATGATCCAGCTTATCCCGATCAGGAATACTGGCGCGGACGTATTTGGGCTCCGATGAACTTTCTGGTGTACCTTGGTCTCAGAAACTATCCTTTTTCCGAGGTTCGCTCGGAATTTGCTGGAAAGTCAGTAGCGCTCCTGCTTAAAGAATGGCGGGAACACCGTCATGTCCATGAAAACTATTGTGCTGATACGGGAGTCGGCTGCGACAGCATGAGCAGCGACAAGTTTTACCACTGGGGCGCTTTATTGGCTCTCATCGGCCTAATGGAATAATTTAATGGGGTTAGTCACGGAGGCTATTTTCCCGCTGGTTTTTCCTTTTGAAACTCTCGTTACCTATTTGTAGAGCAGCGTTCTACCTCTCAAGGGGTGGATGCCTGATTCTTTCTCCTTTACTCCAATGGTTCTGTAACGGAAGTAAGCGCCGTTATTTGCTCAAAAAGTCGAGTTTTGAAACTCTAACGGAACCATAGGCGCTTATTTGCCCCAAAAGAAGGTTAATAGCTGCCTTAAGGCTTAAATAACGACGCTCATCGCCGTTACAATTTTTTAGAGCCCTATTTCAGTTCAATAGCGTCCGTGGGCTCCGTTAGAATCATCGATAGCATTAACCTTCACTATCCTGCCCTGTAACTAAATAGCAACAAAGAGCAGCTGCCGCAGCAAACTGCTCTTTGTTTAATTGGACAAACGTAAACCGTTAGAGGAGCGACCTATTCAAGTCAATACTTGAATAGGTTTTTTCACTCTTTCAGAAAGTATAAATATTAGGTAAGGTTCATTCTGATTCCGCATCGGTAAATGCACGGCGCCAAAGGACGCCGATAGGCGTTTATCCTTGTATGTAGCCAAGTCATCATTATAGGAAATTGACCATCTGCTTTTTGTCTGCTTATTGCCCGGTTTGCGGTTATTGAATCCAAGCTAGATACGAAACAGAAGGTGAAACATGAATACGATGAAGACGAGTACCGCCGCTGTATTTCCATCTTTAATAGTCGAACTAGACTGGATTGTCCCCAATCAGTGGAGAGCCTGCCTGTGATAGGCGAGTTGTTTATATCGACTGGGTGGCATACCCTCAAGTTTCCGAGAAGCGCGGTTGAAATATGTCATACTTTCGAAGCCAACCGCCATACTTGTGTTATCGCTTCTTTGCATGCTTTCTGTCTATCTCACCGCATTCTCTTGGTGTTCGTCGTACATTTCACGAATCCAAGCTTTTGCCATACAGATTCTCGCTGCGTCAACACATAGTTGCAAATACTCACAATCCAACACACGCCAGCGCGCCGCTGAGAATTGCATCATGCGCCGCTTGTCTTCCCACGATGCTCCTTATTCCAATAGTCACCGTGGTATCGTTTCAAGTAATTCACCTGCAAACAGCAGCAGCAAGTCCGTCTGTCCAGCTAACGTAGGGAACAAATCCATCTCCCCCGAGAGCTCCGATCAGGTAAACAAAAGCCCCTCGCGAAACCGCCGTCCATCCAAGCGAAGCGTATTCCTCATTTGCTCAATGATCCATGCTCGCTGGGAAAGCACATAACGTCGCTCATCCTCTGTCCATTGCCAATCATAGACAACTGGCTTTGCCTTCAACCGAAACCAGAACATCCAGCTCTCGCCATAGACAGGCGATGCTCATACAGCGTCCAGTCCATGGTTATATCCATTGAGAGCAGATGATCACGGATCGCATCAACCATTTCCAAAAGCAAGAATTGTTCTGCACTTGCCAGGATCGCTTCCCTAGCCTGCTTCTGCTGATCCTTTGGGTCGCGAATCGATTCCGTCTCGCCAGCCTTCTTGCGAATCCGACTGCGCGATCTCAGCTCTCTCAAGATCGGCATCTCCTCCCACATCGAAAGATCAGCAGAGTCGGAAGTGCGTTCATCCTCCCCTTGAAAATGACGCGTTTTATATAAGCCAAACGTATAAGCGCCCAGTCGATGCGCAGCATCCGTCTCATCATCCAATCGTAAAAACCACTGTCCTAAATAATCCAATTTTTTTTCGGCTGATACCACTCCTGTGAGCCCTGACGAATTAATGGAAATCGGTTCTTAAATCGAGTTTCGCTTAGAGGTCATTCCTCATTTTTCCCGCTTAAGGAAAAGCAAAGCAAGTGACGAAAACTGTATAAAAGCAAAGAATGCGACATATCTGAATAAGAATAAGGGCTGTTATAATTAAGCTACAAACAGACAGAGGAGTGTCGAAATGGAGACTGTAACTGTAAAACCATTAAATGCCTCACGCCTTCGTGCGGGAAGCATCCGGTGGCCCTTGTATATGATGATTCTTCCAGCCTTTATCTTAACGATTGTTTTCTCTTACATTCCTATGGGCGGGCTCATCATCGCCTTTCAGGATTTCCGCCCGGCTCGGGGATTTACCGGTTCAGATTGGGTAGGCACGAAGCATTTCTTGGCCATGTTCTCCACAACTGAAAGCATTCATGCGTTTTGGAATACCCTAATCATCGCATCACTAAAAATGATATTTCAACTCATCGTTCCGATCGTATTTGCCCTGCTCCTGAATGAAATACGAAACATGCCCCTTAAACGAACCGTACAAACACTGGTCTATTTACCTCATTTTCTA
>JACMJI010000387.1 GCA_014380705.1 Gorillibacterium sp.
GATAACTACACAAATGGACATTCAGGCTCAAAATCCTTCGTTTCAAGAGTTATACAGGTGAGTGGAATTGGCAATGGGAGTGCGATAAAGGGCACGGGAACGAACAGCAATGTAAAGGGAATGGCATACACAGGGGCTTCAGTTGCAGGGTCTGCGGAGGGTTCGAGGACTGCTGAGGGTGCAGAGAGTTCGAGGGCTATAGAGGGTGCGGAGGCTGCGGGATCTTCGGGAACTACAAGCAACCCATTGGCTGGAGAAACAGAATATATGGGGGAAGAGCGGGCGGCAGAATCCTTCTTAAATCGTTTGGGAAACAAGCTGGGAGAGCTGCTGCGGATGCTCGTTTCCAGTCTGATTGGCTTGCTGGCAAATCTCATAAAAAGCATTTTGAATTGAAAAAAATAGCGAAGTTTCTGTAGTCCGTTGCTGTAGGTCATCCGAACTGATATAATTAATCTTATTGTGAACTTTTCGGAGGCATAGCTAGCATGACGGATAGAACGGATATGATGAGAAAACGGCAAGAGCAGATTAGAAACTTTTCGATTATCGCACACATTGACCACGGCAAGTCTACACTGGCCGACCGGATTTTAGAATACACAGGGGCACTTTCTTCCCGGGAGATGCAGGAGCAAGTGCTGGATCAAATGGATTTAGAACGGGAACGAGGTATCACGATAAAGCTTCAGGCTGTACGTCTCAGTTATAAAGCCGATAACGGACAAGAATACATCCTTAACCTGATCGATACGCCTGGACATGTCGACTTTACGTATGAAGTATCCCGCAGTCTTGCAGCTTGTGAGGGAGCACTGCTGGTAGTTGACGCCGCACAAGGGATTGAAGCGCAGACACTGGCCAATGTTTACTTGGCCCTTGAGAATAACTTGGAGATTCTGCCGGTGATTAACAAGATTGATCTGCCGAGTGCAGAACCCGAGCGCGTCAAGCATGAGATTGAAGAAATTATTGGTCTTGATGCTAGTGAAGCGGTACTCGCATCAGCCAAATCTGGGATTGGGATCAAGGAAATTCTTGAGCAGATTGTTTCGAAGGTGCCTGCACCAACGGGAAATCCGGATAATCCACTTAAAGCACTGATATTTGACTCACACTATGACCCTTACAAAGGTGTCATTATCTATGTACGGGTTATGGATGGCTCGATTAAGGCCGGAAGTAAAATCAAGTTCATGGCGACAGAGAAATTTTTTGAAGTCGTGGAAGTTGGCGCATTTAGACCGCGGATGACCATCGTGGACGAGCTAGCGGTAGGTGATGTTGGGTTTCTGGTTGCCTCCATCAAGAACGTTAAAGACACACGCGTTGGGGATACCGTTACGGATGCGGTTAATCCAGCTGCCGAGGCATTGCCGGGCTATCGCCGGATCAATCCCATGGTGTTCTGCGGCTTATACCCCATTGAATCGACGGATTATAATGATCTGCGCGATGCTTTGGAGAAGCTTGAACTTAATGATGCTTCTCTGCGTTACGAGCCTGAAACCTCAACTGCGCTTGGGTTTGGCTTTCGATGTGGATTTCTTGGATTACTGCACATGGAGATTATTCAGGAACGGATCGAACGAGAGTTTAACATTCCCTTAATTACAACAGCACCAAGCGTTATCTACAAAATCACGTTAACGAATGGTGATATCCTCACGATTGATAATCCCTCCAATTACCCAGAGGTGGGAAGAATTGATCATGTGGAGGAGCCTTATGTTAAAGCGGCGATTATCGTGCCGAATGAATTTGTCGGAACCATAATGGAGCTTTGCCAAGGTAAACGGGGGGATTTCATCAACATGGAATACCTCGATACCAATCGTGTTACCTTGACTTATGAAATGCCTCTATCCGAAATCGTTTATGATTTCTTTGATCAATTAAAATCCGGCACGAAGGGCTATGCGTCTTTTGACTATGAGGTCTCCGGCTACAAAACGTCCAATCTCGTGAAGATGGACATTCTGCTTAATAACGAGCAGGTGGATGCCCTATCCTTTATCGTTCATCGAGATCGTGCCTATAATCGCGGTCGGATCATATGCCAGAAGCTGCGGAAGCTCATTCCCCGGCAGATGTTTGAAATTCCGATTCAAGCGGCCATCGGACAGAAAATTGTTTCGCGAGAAACCATTACAGCCATGCGGAAGAACGTTCTCGCCAAGTGCTATGGCGGCGATATTTCCCGGAAACGGAAGCTGCTCGATAAGCAAAAGGAAGGCAAGAAACGGATGAAGCAAGTAGGCAGCGTAGAAGTACCGCAAGAGGCCTTCATGGCGGTATTAAAAATAGAAGAATAAATTTTAAGTTCTACCATGGAGAGTGCGGTCCTGCCGCAACGGTTTATCCCGAGTCCGCATGTTTCGCGGGACACAGGGAGAATCGAAGGCAGGACGTACTTTTTTTATCCCCCACTTGACATTCGATTTGGTTTTTCGTTTATTGCTGCTCGAAGCTGGCTCCATTTCGCTATAACTAGACCTTAGTTCCTATTGTTGTTTTAGTGGCGGGATAATAAATGGAAATTTCCAGTTAAAAGGATGAGAAATCGCCATAAACTCCACTTATTTCAATCCTAACAAAGAAGATTACGGCTAGGAGCCAGCTATACCAACAAAATTTCATGACATCTTTATTGCAGCACTAATGAAATATTAGTTAAGGTTCATTCTGATGCCACATCAGTAGACGCACGTACAAAGGGACGCCGATAGGCGTTTATTCGTGTTTTGGGGTTACCCTTACTTGCAATAACAGAGGTTACAACACTGACTAAAGGAGGCAGATCATCATGACTTGGTCTACGCAAACACCGGAAACCGTCTACATCCATATTCCATTTTGCACAAATAAATGTCATTATTGTGACTTTAACTCTTATGTATTAAAAGGCCAGCCGGTCATGGATTATCTACATGCGATGGAGCATGAGCTGGAGCGCACCGTTCAAGCGATTCCACCGGGTAGGATCAAGACCATTTTTGTGGGCGGTGGCACGCCTACGGTCCTTCTCTCCGATCAGATGGAAGTTTTCCTGCGCATGGTGAATACTTATTTTCCCGATCTAGCGGACGATTTCGAATTTACGATGGAAGCCAATCCGGGCACAACCGATAGGGATAAACTCGCTGTGATGAAAGCAGGCGGGGTCAATCGTGTGAGCTTTGGAGCACAGTCTTTTGATAGCGAGCTTCTCAAGCGAATCGGACGGATTCATCATCCGGAGGATGTCATTCGCAGCTTGGAAAATGCGCGTACTGCTGGATTCCGCAACTTATCCATCGATCTGATGTTCGGCTTGCCCGATCAGACGCTTGCGATTATGGACCGCACCCTGGATATCGCACTTGGTCTCGACCTTGAGCACTATTCCATTTATGGGCTAAAGGTAGAAGAGCATACGCTTTTCCATAACCTGTATATGAAGGATCGTCTCCCTTTACCAGAGGAAGAGGAAGAAGTATCCATGTTTGGACTTATCATGGAGAGGCTGGCTAAAGCGGGATATTCACAATATGAAATAAGCAACTTTGCTAAGCCTGGTTTTGAGAGCAAGCATAACACCGCCTATTGGGAGAACAAAAGCTACTACGGGATTGGTGCGGGGGCTCATGGCTACGTGAATGGAGAAAGGCATGCAAACATTAAGGGCGTCAATTCCTACATTCAGGCCGCGCAGAAGCAACTGCCACGTTTGGAAACCAGCAGGGTCAGTCGTAGTGAAGCGATGGAGGATTTTATGATGGTTGGTATGCGTATGCTGAGTGGGGTGAAGGAATCCGACTTTAAAACGCAATTTGACACGTCCATCCGGTCTGTCTTTGGAGCGCCTCTAGATAAGCTGCTCCAAATGGGTCTTATCGAAGAGACGGAGCAGGGCTTTCGATTATCGTCTAAGGGGTTATATTTAGGCAATGAGGTATTCGCAGAATTTATCGGATATATTTGTTAAAAGCTATTGAGTGATTATTCGTTTTCGTGTATATTTATACGTATACTTAAACGGATGGTGAGACAAATGGTGATTGCAAGTACTATATTATGCAGACATGCTACAATAGAGGATCTTGATAATCTGCAGGAAATTATACATGAATATGCAGAAGTAGGGATTATGCTTCCTCGCTCCGCCGAGATGATTGCAGCGGTGATCGATACCTTTGTTGTCGCAGAGGTAGATGGCAAGCTGATTGGCTGCGGTTCACTTTGCAGGCTTGGGCATGACTTGGTTGAGATTCGCTCCTTGGGAATATCGAGCGGCTATAAAGGTTTTGGGATTGGTCGCAGGATGGTCGAGAAACTTACGGAGCAGGCGAAGCAGCAAGGGATTCCAAAAATTATGGCTCTGACTTACGAGGTTGCCTTTTTCAAAAAAATCGGGTTTGAGGTTGTATCGAAGGAAATCTTTCAGGAAAAGGTTTGGAAAGACTGTGTAAACTGCAAAAAACAGCATTGTTGCGATGAAATTGCTGTATTAAAGAGACTGGATTGACTTGACAACCGCCCTTCACGGGTGGTATTTTTGTATTGTTGATTAGCACTCGTTAAATGTGAGTGCTAACGATCAAAAACGGTTCAGGCTGTCATAACTCTCTGAAAGGGGTGCTGTATGCTTACCGAACGTCAAAGAATGATTTTAAATGCGATTATCGATGATTATATCAGTACAGCAGAGCCCGTAGGTTCACGCAGTATCTCCAAGCGTGGGGATATCATGTTCAGTCCTGCAACGATACGCAACGAAATGTCCGATTTGGAAGAGATGGGTTTTCTCGAGCAGCCTCATACCTCTGCTGGTCGAATTCCCTCGAATAAGGGCTATCGCTACTATGTCGACCATCTGTTGAAATACGGTGCACTATCTACACATGAGCTATCGGTCATGCGATCTTTTTTTGCTGAGCGTTTGTCACAGATGGAGCAAGTTATTCAACAGGTGGCAACAATATTATCCGGACTTACGAATTATACCTCGATCGTTTTAGGACCTGAGGTGTTTAATACAAGCTTAAAGCACTTGCAGATTATACCGATTAATGAGAAATCAGCCGTAGCGATTATCGTAACCAATACAGGGCAAGTAGAGAATCGCCAGGTTGATATTCCCGAGGGCATTCCGATGTCTGAGGTTGAGAAGATCGTCAACATGCTTAACTTTAAGCTCAAGGATGTTCCCCTTTTGCAGCTTCGTGCACGACTATATACCGAAATTGGGGCAGAGCTTGGACGCTATGCGAATGGCTGTGATGAGATGGTTAAGCTGCTCGAGGGCGTTTTCTTGGAAACGAAGGACGGCGTTGATCGTATCTTCCTCAGTGGGGCAACCAATATGCTCAACCAGCCTGAGTTCAAGGACGTAGATAAGGTTAAACATATACTGGATCTCTTGGGTGAGGCTCCTGTACTTATGCAAATGTTCTCATCGCTGCCCGAAGGCATACAGGTGCGAATTGGCACGGAGAATAAAAATGACGCCATAAATGATTGCAGCTTCATTACCGCCAGTTATTCCCTTGAAGGGCGAAGTATTGGAACAATCGGGATTTTGGGACCGAAGCGAATGGAGTATGCTAAGGTAATTGCACTTGTTGATCACCTCTCAAAGAATCTACCCAACCTACTTGGCCGCTGGTATTTTTAAGTCAGGCTGACCGAAAGGAACAACATTTCATGGATGCAACGAATCAGGGCGGTCATGAAGGTGAGGATCGGCATGCTGCACTATTAAATAATGCTGCAGCAATTCGAGCTGTTTGTTCAGCTGTGGAAGGCACCCTTGGTCCTAAAGGACTTGACACGATGCTAGTTGGCGGGCATGGCGATGTTCTAATTACCAATGACGGGGTGACCATTCTAGAGAAAATGGATGTCTCCCATCCGGCCGCCCGCTTGCTCGTTCAAGTCGCACGTTCACAGCAGTCGGAGATTGGGGATGGGACGACAACAGCAACCGTACTCGCTGGAGCGATGGTTGCTGAAGGGACAACTCAGGTGATCAAGGGTGTTCCTGTTGCTAAAGTGGTTGCGGGAATCGAAGAAGGGATGCGAATTGCGGCGGGATATCTCACGTCCATTGCCTATCCGATCAAGGGTCTTGATGATCCGATGCTATATCAAATTGCCTACATAGCTGGTCGGGAGCATGCTGACCTTGCAGAGCTTGTTCTAGAGGGCGCGCGTCTTATCGGCTCAGACCGATTGATGGATGAGCGCTTCCGCTTCCAAGATGCTGTGACTGCCCTTGATAAAGGGGACAACGAGGTTTACCCGGGACTATTCCTTACAAGGAAGCCGGCTGCCGGATTTTTTGACCGGGAGGAAGCTTCTGGGACGGGCGTTCTCATCCTGATGGACGCGCTTGAGCCGGAGAAGCCAGCGGATGAAGCGCTAGCCACGGAAGCCGGCTTCCGGGAATATACCGCTTCTAAGGAACGGTTTCGCGGCGAACTTGAGCGTCTGTCGGAGCTTGGCATCGGCCTCATTGCAGCCGATCGCGGGGTCGACGCGGAAGCGGAGCAATTCTGCGCCGACCGCGGCATCATGGTGCTGCCGCGCTTGCCGCGCC
>JACMJI010000031.1 GCA_014380705.1 Gorillibacterium sp.
GTGCTCGGCTTGGAAATTTTTATGATCTGGTTGCCGCTACTCTATCACGGAATTTACGGACTTTATGTGGCTTTTACCTCTAAGAATAACGTAACTAATTATGGATATTATCGTAATATGATGTTTATGTTGCAACGAGCCACCGGTATCATTACCTTTATGTTCATTGCCTGGCATGTATTTGAAACACGGATACAACTTGCACTTGGTAACATCACACATGATGAACTCGGTTCACGAATGCATGAAATCTTGATGAATCCCTATGCTTATGTTTTCTATATTATTGGTACGCTAGCAGCTAGCTTTCATTTCACCAACGGACTGTGGTCATTCCTCGTTAGTTGGGGGATTACAACCGGACCGCGGGCCCAGCGTATATCGAGCTATATTTGTATGGGGCTTTTTATCGTAATGGCTATTATGTTCATTCTGACCTTAGGTGCTTTTTCCGGAGCAGAATTTGAGCAAGCAGCCGTATTTGCGGCGAAAGGATAGGTGACGGGTATGGCAAGTACAAGGATTATCGTGGTAGGCGGGGGATTGGCGGGACTCATGGCCACTATTAAAGCTGCGGAAGTGGGTGTTCCCGTCGATCTTTTCTCTCTCGTTCCAGTAAAACGTTCTCATTCAGTCTGCGCTCAAGGCGGAATTAATGGTGCTGTTAACACAAAAGGGGAGGGAGACTCTCCCTGGGAACATTTTGATGATACGGTTTACGGTGGGGATTTTCTGGCCAATCAACCTCCGGCGAAGGCGATGTGTGAGGCAGCACCTGGCATCATTCATCTGATGGACCGGATGGGCGTCATGTTCAGCCGTACCGCCGAAGGGCTCCTTGATTTTCGCAGATTTGGTGGAACGAAGTTTCATCGAACGGCATTTGCTGGGGCTACTACAGGACAACAGCTTCTGTATGCATTGGACGAGCAAGTACGTCGCTACGAGTCTGAAGGGCTCGTTACTAAATATGAATTTTGGGAGTTTACCTCAGCGATCATTGATGATCACGGGGCTTGTCGCGGTATTACAGCTCAGGATTTGCGAAGCATGGAGTTTCGAGCTTTCTCGTCAGATGCAGTGATTATGGCAACGGGTGGTCCCGGTATTGTTTTTGGTAAAACGACCAACTCGGTGATCAATACGGGAACGGCTGCAAGTGCAGTTTATCAACAGGGTGCTTACTATGCCAATGGCGAATTCATCCAAATTCACCCGACAGCGATTCCTGGAGATGACAAGCTACGTCTGATGTCAGAATCGGCCAGGGGCGAGGGTGGGCGTGTATGGACCTATAAGGATGGCAAGCCATGGTACTTTCTGGAAGAGAAATATCCAGCCTACGGAAATCTTGTACCTCGGGATATTGCGACTCGTGAAATTTTTGATGTTTGTGTCAATCAGAAGCTTGGCGTCGGCGGGGAAAATATGGTTTTCCTCGACTTGTCTCACAAAGACCCGAAGGAGCTTGATCTTAAGTTAGGCGGTATTATTGAAATTTATGAGAAGTTTATGGGTGACGATCCACGAAAAGTCCCAATGAAAATATTCCCGGCCGTTCATTACTCGATGGGTGGGCTATGGGTCGATTACAATCAAATGACCAATATTCCCGGCCTGTTTGCGGCGGGTGAATGTGATTATTCTATTCATGGAGCGAATCGTCTCGGCGCAAACTCACTTGTATCTTCAATTTATGGAGGAATGATCGCAGGACCGAAGGCGATTGAATATATTCATGGTCTTGATCATCACGCAGAGGACATGGCTTCCACGCTGTTCGAGCGTGAGCAGGCAAGACAAGTAGAACGCTATGAAAACTTACTGAAGATGGACGGAAGCGAAAATGCCTATCAGATTCATAAGGAGCTTGGCGAAGAGATGACTGCCAACATGACAGTGGTTCGCCATAACAAGAAGCTGGAAGGGACGCTCGTGACGATTAGCCAGTTGAAGGAAAGATACAGTCGGATTGGGATGACGGACACCGCTAAATGGAGTAATCAGGGAGTCGCCTTTACCCGCCAATTGTGGAATATGCTGGAGCTCGCCCATGCCATGACAGCTGGTGCATTACTCCGTAATGAAAGCCGGGGGGCTCACTACAAACCGGAATTTCCGGAGCGGGATGATGAGAATTTCCTCAAGACGACCAAGGCTGCATTTACAGTGGAAGGACCCCGGATCGAATACGAGCCAGTCGATGTATCACTGATCAAACCTCGTAAGCGAGATTATACAACGGATAAGCAAAAAGGAGGGCACTGACCATGGGAGATACGTCAGCGAATACGGCAGTGGATCGTTTGCCCAGTACTTTGAATAGCTTGGGAATGGGATTGTCTGCAATCTCTGCAGCAGGAGAGCAAGCTGTTAATCGTACCGTTTCGTTTGTAATTACCCGTAAGGACAGCCCGACTACTGCGGCCTATACGGAGGAATTCGAGGTTGCTTACCGCCCTAATATGAACGTAATCGGTGCACTTATGGAAATTCAACGACTGCCAATTAACTCCAAAGGAGTGAAAACAACTCCTGTCTGCTGGGAATCAAATTGTTTGGAAGAGGTGTGCGGAGCCTGTTCGATGATGATTAATGGGAAACCACGACAAGCCTGCACGGCCCTGGTCGACAAACTGGAGCAACCGATTCGTTTGGCGCCCATGAAGACATTTCCAATCGTTCGGGACCTCGTTATTGATCGGGGACGAATGTTCACTGCCCTCAAAAAAGTGAAGGCTTGGATTCCCATAGATGGCACATACGATATTGGACCCGGCCCGAGAATGGCTGAAACGAAACGACAGTGGGCATACGAGCTTTCCAAATGCATGACCTGCGGTGTCTGTCTGGAAGCTTGCCCCAACGTCAATGACCGAACCAGCTTTATTGGTCCAGCGGCAATTTCTCAAGTGCGTCTGTTTAATGTTCACCCTACCGGAGAAATGAACAAACACGAACGGCTTGATGCACTGATGGAGGATGGCGGAATTGAAGGTTGTGGGAACTCACAAAACTGCGTCCGTTCCTGTCCCAAGGGCATTCCACTAACTACCTCGATAGCCGAGATGAACAAAGACACGACCAAACGCTTGTTTCAGAAATGGTTGGGCTTATAAGCGTTCTGTTCAGATGGCATAAACGTTCAAAAAACTTGTCGCCTAACGCGCGACAAGCTTTTTTGCGTTTATTAGCACATTTGCTTAGCATTAAGCATTTGCAAATTTCAAATGGTTATTGAATAATAAATGAGGCACTATTTTCTTCAGATCAATTTAAAATCCCTGAATTAATTGGAGGATTTGAGTTATTTGAGTTACTTTCAGAAACAGAAAGTGAAGGATTTGTATATCGAGTGGAGAGTTTACGTGTCGCCTTTGAAATGGCATCCTTTCCTTCATCTAATCAGAGGATGCCATTTCAAGAGTTA
>JACMJI010000388.1 GCA_014380705.1 Gorillibacterium sp.
CTTCCCACCGAAGAACACCAAACCTTCAATGAAGCAGGTGTTCATCGTTTGTCCGCTAATTTCATAATCAAGCTCCGGAAGCAGGAAGGGTTGTGTACATCTCGATACGACGACGGTCGGATCAAGAGCATCAAGAACGATTTGACCAGGAGCATACGTACCGGGTGCCAGGGATGGATCGCCTTCTGTCGAGT
The DNA here is from genome assembly GCA_014380705.1 of Gorillibacterium sp. The sequence goes on from JACMJI010000388.1 coordinate 195, forward strand.
GGTTCGAGCAGTTGTACAAGAAAACAATACCCTTCTCCGTCCATACCGCAGGAGGGCCCGGCTCGACAAGGCAACTGTCAAAACGGCCTTGCCGCGTCGTAAAGACCGGATAAATGTAGGCGTCACCCTTTTCGTTGACGGCCCCCCCGGGTACATTATCTAAGTTAAGCAGCCGCCGGGCATCCGTGTGGCGCTCATAGGGTGTCCAGTCGATGAGGTTGTCCGAGGTCGCCGCATAGACATTCGATTCTCCCCAATACATCCAATACTTTCCTCCAATTTTTTTGGCAATCAGGCGGTCGCCCTGGGCTTCACAGACGATGGATCCAGATTTGGACCAAAGGCCGCTGTATTTGCCCTCCTTCGCACGACCAAAAGCAAGTCCATGCTTAGTCCAATTCACCAAATCCGTTGACGTGGCCATGCATAAGCGGGCGAGGTGACCGTCAAACGCGGTATAACTCATAAAAAAGGTGCCGTTATTATCCTCGACGACCCGGGGATCCTCGCACCCGCCGTCCCACTCCAGATTCTTATAGTCATCGAAGCCAGGCGCGAGAACAGGCTGCGGTCGCTTCGTAAAATGATATCCATCCTCACTAACTGCAAGGCCGATTCGGGAAGTACCCGCGTATTGGCCCACTGTGTCTTCCGCACGATATAAGAGTTGGACCTTCCCTTCATACACAACAGCCGCTGGATTGAAGACGTCCTTTTCCTCCCAGTTGATGCGTTTACCTTGCAATGGACAATCATATTCCAATTCCGTACTTGCCGTCAGGCACGGATTAACCTCTTGCTTTTTAATAAATGGACCACATGGTCCTCGACCTTCATTTAGTAGATGTAATGATTCTTTCATTCTCTACACAACCCTTCTTCTCGTATGATCCTATTATAGAAAGTTGTGAGCGATTGGACGACACAAAATCCCTGAAAGAGTGCGCATTTATTTAGGTACAACACCGTTTTCTTCGTTATGTTAAAATAAAGCGGGATGAGAACACATGCTCAGGAGGCTTGTTATGCTGCCATTATGCTTGATCGACTTCGAAGATCCGAATTCACCATTTGCCTATGACCTATCCATCCATCACAGAACCACTTCTTATCCACTCCATCGGCATACTTACCTGGAATTCAGCTATGTAACGGAAGGCAGCGGCATCCAGGTTATCAACGGAGAACGAATACCGATGATTCCGGGTACTTTCAGTGTCATTTTGCCCTATCAGTTTCACAGCTTAGAAGTCAATCCAGGGGAGAAACTGGTTTTTTATAATTGCAGTATGGGTATGAACATATTACTGTCCGCTAGTGATAACGGAATTGCGCTCAAGCGGATGCTGCTCGATGAGGCGGAGAGTCTGCCGTTCAGCATTGATCTGTCTCCCACCACCTCCGAACCTATAGAACGTCTTTTAAAGGAAATGCTTGATGAATTTACAAGCACCCGTCTTTGGCGGGAGCTGCGTTTTCAAGTCTTGCTTTGTGAGGTCATGATCCAATTTGACCGACTTCGAAGGGAGAAAGCGAATCAGGTTCTTCCGCATAGAAATGTCAGGAAACAACGTAGTTCTTCCCTCGTATGGGATATCGCCTCCTACCTCTACCATAACTATCAAGAAGACCTCACACTGAAAAGGTTGGGTTTACATTTTCATGTAAACCCAACCTATATCAGTACCGCCTTTCGGCAAACCACCGGAGAGAACTTCCATGAGTTTCTACAAAACGTAAGAATCCGTCATGCTTGTGCGTTATTGTTATCCTCTGAGGCATCCATCACAGAAATTGCTGGAGAAGTCGGCTTCAGCTCCTACTCCGCATTTGGTCGTACATTCCGTCAGAACATGGGAGTCAGTCCAGCCCAGTTCCGCAAACGGACTTGAACCTTATTCAAAAGGCTTGAGCTCCATGGTTACTTCCATATCCCGATCCCAAAGCAAATGAACGCTTATCCGCTCATGTTTCCATTACTACTTACATTCTCATAGCGATTACCCGCCTTGTCCTCGCCTCTCGCCAGCCATATACGGAAGTCCTGATTCTTATCCTCATTAACCTTCGTGGTGGCTGGGAAGTAGCGCATCGTATAGCCACATCGCCGCATAGGGCTTGTATTGGCCATCGCTCCGTGGATAATGCGGGAGTCGTGAAGAGAACAATGTCCCGGCTCAAGCTCGAAATAAACAGCCTTGCTCTCATCCACATTCTTGATCTGGGAGCCGAAAGTATGAACCTGCCCATCCACTTCCTCGTATTCGGAGAAGCCATTATGATGTGTGCCAGGTATGACCCGCATGCAGCCATTCTCCTTCTTACTCGGGTCAATGGCTAACCATACGGTCACGATATTGTCAAAGCTGCTTAACCGTCCCTTCCAATAAGTCGAGTCCTCATGCCAAGGCGTTGCCCTTCCGATAAAAGGGTCTTTACAGATGAAGTGGCTGGACCATAGGGCGATATCGGGACCGACGATCGGCTCGACCAAATCGAGAACTTCTGGACTTAGTAAATAATCCAACAAGCGCTCATCACGAAAGTGGGGCGTATCCAGCTCATCGGACAGCTTATTACCCTTAAGAGCCAACTGCTCCTCAAAAATATTTTCAAGGGATGCAAATTTCTCCGCACTGAATACTGGCTTTTGAAACAACAGATATCCGTTCTCGCGGTATTGCTCAGCTTCTTTGTCTGTCAATCGATAAGCTGCCATTGTTCATCCCACCTTCATTGGTATTTACGATTACCCCAAGTTTACTGGACAAGGAGCCCCCGATAACAGGGACATCCAGCCCGAAATTTGTTCGGGAGTTGCCGACGGCAAGGCGATAAGAGGAGCACTCTCCCCGAGTCGTGCCGCTTTATGATTGCCCATGTCATGGTATGGCATCACGTTTATACCTTTTAATCCAGGATAGCGCTCGGCAATTTCGAGTATCCCTTTAAAATGCTCTGGGGTATCGTTCACACCGGGAATTAACGGGCAGCGGAGAAGCACTGTCGCCCCAGCCTCCATAAGGAGATTCAAATTATCTAATATCCGTGTCTGTCCTACTCCCGTAAGCTTTTTGTGCAAGTCCTCCCCTGTCGCCTTGTAATCGAAGAGGAATATATCAATCCACGGCAGTATAGAACGGAAGCTCTCTGCAGTCGCGTATCCGCTTGTATCGAGGCAGACATGCAGCCCTTGCGCCTTGGCGGCTTTAGCTAAATCTCGAGCGAACGTCGCTTGAGCAAGGGGCTCACCTCCGGAGATCGTCAGCCCGCCACCGGTCATTTGGTAATAAGAGACGTCCTCTAACACCTCAGACAATAGAGTATCCACCACTACGGAGTTGCCGACATTTTTTACCGCTCGTTTAGGGCAAGTGTCCAGTGACTCATCTGTAAGCGAGCTTCGGCAATGATCCGCTGTATATTCTTTCTTGACTGTGGACGAACCGGGTACCGAAAATTCGGTAACCGTTACCGATCGGACCCCTAGAGGACAGGCAAAGCCACTCCCAAGACAACCGTGGCAAACCTCATAATCGAATAAATATTCCGCTTCCATCCGTTGCGATTCGGGATTATGGCACCAGATGCAGCGCAAGGGGCAGCCCTTAAGGAAGACGGTTGTACGAATGCCGGGAC
>JACMJI010000389.1 GCA_014380705.1 Gorillibacterium sp.
CACTGCCAAAAAAACCCTGAAAGATGTCATACTCCTGAAAAGCCATCAAAACTCCCCACATCGGAACATAGTTGAATAAGAGAATGAAAAGGATCGCGGGAATGACCATCAACTGCAGGTCCCATTGTTTCAAAAAACGAAGCCCATAGCTTTTCTGCTTCCTTATGCTGCTTATTGGGATTGATTTATTGGTGGGTAGTTGCATTACAAGTAAGTCACCTCTTTTCTCTGTTGTATTCCTATCTTAGAACATTCTTCCCGGCTCCTCTACGATTGCATTCATCGAAAACATACCAATATGAGCGGAAATGGATTTTATATTGCAAGGATAAACGCCTGTTTATGCACAGAAAACAACAGCCAGGCTGCCCAAAAACTAACAGTCAGGTGCCAGGCTGCCCAAAAACCATGGACGTTACAGATTTGTATGTTGGCTTCGGGCACTCTTGAAATGGCATCCTCTGATTAGACGAAGGAAAGGATGCCATTTCAAAGGCGCCACGTAAACTCTACGCTTGGGCACACAAATCCTCCACTTTTGGTTTTTGGGCTGCCTTAAATATTATTACCGATGCGGAATCCGAATGAACCCTATTTGATCGTTAGACATTCCGATGCAGCAAAAAAGAGAAGCTATATAGTAAGCTTCTCTTTTTGGAAGGTAATCATTCACTCAGGTCACTCTGATGCAAGCGATCAAGCAGCTTATCCATTTCTTCACGAACGGTCTGAACGGCTAAATCAATGTCGCTGCGAGATGCTTTGTCCAGATGAATCCCCATAACAACGGTAACGGTTGTATTTAGCCGGGAACAAGCTAAGCCGGCAAATTCGAGTGCGAGTCGGTCTTCTCTGTGGCCGGGAACGACGGCAAGCTCCGTATGCACTTTACCTTCTACAGAGTAGGCCGTAGCTGTTGCCCCGATATGGGCTTCTCCTCCCGAGACGAGAAACAAATAGTCTTTACCCATCCGTTCTAAACGAATCTCAATATTAAACGGCGATTTCTCAGTTTGACTCATTTCGGTTCCTCCATTCCCAACCTGTTATCTGTTAGCATCTAAAGGATGCCTTAAGATTATTGTATGCGGATTCAACTAAAACTTCAATTCCATCTCGACGAACATTCAGCCTGCAACATTTTTCGGGAAAGTCTCGTCTATAAAGACACAAGCAAGGCTAAACTTAAGAAGAGGTGAATCATCATGAAAAGAAAATCAATGTTAATCTTATTGCTAACTTCAATGCTTGTCCTTGCATTTGGGTCATCGGTTTGGGGATTCTCCGATTCCAGTAGACATCAGAACAATGACAAAATTAATGCATTGCAGGAATCCGGCGTTCTATTCGGAGAGCCTGGGGGCAAATTTAATGCGGAAGGTAAGCTTACTTATGCCGCTGGTGTCTCGATGATCGTTAAGGGGCTTAATCTTAATCTAGACAACATCCGGTTCATCAAAGCTCCGATGGCTTCTGATTACTTTACTTATGTGAAAGACAATGCTTGGTATTCTGAAGCATTCATTATCGCACAAGTTAAAGGCTTGGAGCTTCCTCGTGATGTTAAACCCGGTGAGGCTATGACCCGTGAGGCGTTCGCTCACTATCTTTTTAGAGCAATCGAAGCGAACGGTCCGCATGCCTATATCATGCTCTTCACTGAAATTAAGGATGAAGCGAGTATTAACCCCGCTTTTTCCGGCAGCATCCAGAACCTCCTTCATTCTAACGTTATAGAACTAGATGCTAATCAATATTTTGCTCCTAAAGCCAAAATTTCTCGCGGCGTTGCAGCAGACTGGTTATATAACGCAATACAATTTGTTAAGAACACACCTATCCCCGATCAAGGAATGGATAACCCATTAATGGATACAACAATCACCAGCCAAGCGGTTAACCCAGACGTTAATAAAGTTACGATTACGGCTCAAGCCCCACATCCGGGCTATGGGTTCCGTGTTGATAAGGTTATTTATGCGAATGGTCAAGCGGTGATCTACCTGGAGACCATTCTTCCTGACCCAGATAAAATGTACATTCAAGTGATTACAGAGATCAAAGTCGTCACTTACATTGGCTCGGAGTTTAAGCCCGTTCTTGCGGACACCACGAGTGTAGTTCCATTTCCTGAAGTTACCAGCATGCCCACTACTGGCCCTGCCACTAAGTAAGCATCATCCTGAAGAACCAGATAAACATCTTTAAGATTTATCCATTCGGATATAGAAATAATAGAAGACCAGGGGCGCTTCTCTCTAGTGAGAGAGGCGCCTCTAATTATAAACACCCATTGTCAATTCTAGTCATGCGAATGACTATCTTAAGTCATAGCTGAAGCCTAGTCTTCTGCCTTTATTCACTCTTTTCAAGAATTCGTTTGATGCTTACTTAATTCATTCGTTTTTCCATCAAATTATCCTGCTCGGGCATTATTTAGTGAAATATGTTTTAATAGAGCTATGTCTGTATAAAAATTTCAAGTAAAAGGGGCTGACTTTGGTGAACATTTCCTCGTTTTTATTGCCCAAGGAGCAGGTTGCTTTCATTGCCTCCTCTATATCTATGCTTGAAGCAGCGGAACATTTGGAGCACCACCACTATACAGCTATCCCCATTATTGACCACAAAGGCAAATATGTCGGCACCCTGTCGGAGGGCGACCTATTGTGGAAAATAAAGCACACCCCAGGGCTTACCTTCGAGAATATGCAGGGTGTACTTTTAAGCGAAGTCCAGTTGCGATTTCATCATGAATGCGTTTCGATCAATGCCCATATGGAAGATATGCTAACTCTGGCAGCGGATCAGAATTTTGTTCCCGTCACCGATGATGACGGAATTTTCATTGGCATTATTCGTAGAAAAGATATTATTGAATATTACACCAGGAATATAATGGATTAATAAATGCATAATGAGGATATCTTTGGTAAAACATAACAGAGGGGTTGTGGACCTACTATTCAAATCAGAGGTGATAACAATGGATCGCACATACGACGAGCGGGAAATCGCTCCTGGATTGAACACTGAAGATGAACTCGATGAAGAAGCCACCGAAGAAGAGGTGGAAGAGGGCGACTCTACTTCCGTAACCCGCCTCTATATTGATCGTACGCCACGAGATTAAGATTTCCCTTGCCAACTAAAATAACAGCGAAGAAAGAAAACTGTTGAGTAATCAACAGTTTTCTTTTATTTCGCCTTCGCTTTTCGATTCGTTCCATGCTACACAGAATGTTTTTGTCGTACGAGCCCTCTCTCTTTCATAACATATAGAAATGTTACTTGGAGGGGTTCTTCTTATGAATGTGCTTTTTAGTCATTTTCTACTTGGGCTTTCACTTGCCGCCCCGATTGGTCCAATTAATGCAGCACAGATGGATCACGGGATACGCAAAGGGTTTCTGCATGCCTGGTTGGTCGGTGTCGGCGCAATTATGGCCGATGGTATCTTTATGCTGCTGGTTTATTTCGGAGTCGTTCATTTTCTCAGCATTCCGTTTATGAAAACCTTCCTTTGGTTGTTCGGTTTCTTTATCCTAACTTATATTGGGGTAGAGAGCTTAATCCACGTTGGCAAACAGGATTTCCAAACCCGAAGCGGCGAAGGATCCTATTTTAAATCGTTCAGTGCGGGTTTCCTGATGTCCATATCCAACCCCATGTCGATCTTATTCTGGCTTGGCATTTACGGATCTGTGCTGGCTGATATGATTGCCAAATATGACGCTCACGGCGTGCTCCTCTACACAACAGCGATTATGAGCGGGATTATGCTGTGGGACGTTCTTATGGCTTTAGTTGCCAGCGCTTTTCGCCGTCTGCTCACAAACCGGTTGCTCATGGCGATATCGGTCATTTCCGGATTATCCCTTATTGGATTCGGAATTTATTTTGGTTTTGAAGCCTACCGCGCCTTGTTCGGGTAAGTGGTTCACTCTGGACTTGGTTCTGTTTGAGCACGTTTCCAGATCCGCCTCATGATCAGCGTGACCGAGCCGATCACCGCGATAAAACCTAGACTGATAAAAAACCCGGGACGGCTGGTGTGATGAAATAAAGTTCCTGTTACCGCTAAAGTAATCAAGCCAATACCAATAAACTGCTTAGACCTGCCCCAGCCTTTAAGCTTAAGCAGACGCCCTGACGTTACCAGAATAAAAGCCCAGTTATAAAGCAGCATCAACCCTGCCGCCGTTGTTATATACTCATACACTTTTTCAGGCAAAAGCAGTGAGAATACAACCGACGCCGTTAACCCTAAAGTCGTTAGCCCAATAGCAAATAGTGGTTTTTTGTCCTTCGACTTCTTCTTGCGTTTATCCTTGGCAAAAATAGGCGGAGCGTCGCCATCCTTCGCTAATATCACGATCATCGTTGTTACTGCGAAAATAGACGCAGTCATGGTTGAGAAACCGCCGATAATTAGCACAGCATTGAAGAGGTGGGGAACAAAAGGCAGTTTATAATCCGCTAGGGAAACGACAAGCGGGCTTTTCTTGGCCACATAGGACCCCCAAGGTTCAAGGATCAGCACAAACCCAATCGTTAAAACATAGATCGTTACAAGCAGCAGCAGCATGATTTTTCCAGCCCTTGGCGCTTCCGTTGGCTTGTTCAGGCGCATGGACATGAGACCCATGACTTCAAGTCCTCCATAGGCGTAAAAAGCGAAGATAAGCGCGGCCCATAGCCCAATAACTCCCCTAGGCAACCAGTCTTTCGGTAGAACTGGACCGTGTGCGGATGTCTTGAATACTCCGAATATTGCTAGTGCAGCTAACACCAGAAACAAGAAGATAGCGGCAATTTTCATGACTGCAAATAAGCTTTCCAGCCGCTCAAAGCTTTTTGTTCCAATCATTACTATCAACAGCCCAAGCGTGCCATAGATCGCCGCTAGACACCACATGGGTACCTGCGGGAACCAAAACCGCGTAAATAGGGATAAAGCCGTTAATTGGCTTCCCATGATAAGCAGCTCAGAAGACCAATAGACCCATCCACTGCTAAACCCAGCCCAGCGACCGTAAGCCTTCTTCGCATAGGATCTGAATGAGCCTTCCATGGGGTCCTCCGCAGACATCCTTGCCAGCATGTCGAATACAAGATACGCTCCAAAAGCCGCCAGCACATAGGCACCAAGCACCGCGGGTCCACCAATCTGAATCGCAATATGCGAGCCTAGAAAAAAACCAGTTCCGATCGTACAGGCAACGCCCAAAAGGGATAACTGCCACCATTTCAGCTTCTTTTCACTTTTGTCATCACCCTCATTGCCTTGTTCATTTTTCTGATTGCTATCCTTATTTTTTTTATTTTGATTATCTTGATTCCTCTGATTATTACTACTATTATTACCTTCATTACTTTTGTTCATCTTCTTCTCCTTCCTCCTTTCACCCTATTAAACATTCAATGATCCACTTGGGTTAGCTTCCCCGGTCTCCTTAGCGTTATACAGAAAAAACAAAAGCTCCTAGAGGCAAACCTCCGGAGCTGCAACGATAGTCTTCTTAATCAACTTTTTCCGATTTCGCACCGGGTGCACGACCTGGCTTAATATGAATGGGCTTTTACGTTTTGCGGGTCTCGTGCAGCTTAACGGCACCCGCTTGATGGGTTCTCAGATCCTCTACTCCTTGAATGCTTCCAGAATCAGTTACAGGTGCTACAGTAAATACCCTCTTAAATACTGTAAAATAGACCATAGACACTAATGATAAATCATCATATTATCTAAAAGAATGATCAATTTTCTATGAAAGGTGGGTAGATTTGATGAAAAAGCTTATTGATGGAGTGTTTAACGAGCATATCGCAAAGTCAGTTACAGAGTACCAATGCAGGAAATATGACATATGAACAGTGCCTACCTATAGAAAGATTGATAAATAAACTTCCTGAAATATGTGGCCCAGA
>JACMJI010000390.1 GCA_014380705.1 Gorillibacterium sp.
GGCATATTGATGCAATGTTAAGCCGCCTCCCGCTCATGATAGCCCGTATTGGTAAGTAATTTTTTACATAAATTTGCTTCATTTGCATAACTCATAATAAGAATAAGAATAAGAATATGGATATGGATAAACGCTGTCGGCGTCCATTGGCGCCATACCTTTACCGGCGCAGAATTAGAATGAACCTTATTAAATAGGTATCATTCTGTTATAGCAACAAAGAACCCTTAAACGCTTGGAGCGTTAAGGGTTCTTTGTTGTGTTAATTCTAGTACAAGGTCATGTAGTGCTCGCGTTCCCAGGCGTGAACCTGGGTGCGGTACATATCCCACTCAATTTCCTTAAGCTCGAAGAAGTAGGCTAGCGCATGCTCGCCAAGTGCTTCAAAGATAACATCGTTGCGCAGCAGCTCATTCAAAGCTTCCTTCAGGTCGCCTGGCAGGCTTGGAATGCCTTGCTCGATCCGCTCTTCTTCGGTCATCACATAGATGTTCCGGTCGGTTGGAGGAGGCAATTGCATTTTGTTCTTGATTCCATCCAGTCCTGCTTTAAGCATAACCGCTAATGCCAGATAAGGGTTGGCTGCAGGGTCTGGGTTACGAACCTCGATCCGGGTGCTAAGTCCGCGGGAGGCAGGAATACGAATCATCGGACTGCGGTTACTTGCTGACCATGCTACATAGCAAGGTGCTTCATAGCCGGGAACGAGTCTTTTATAGGAGTTGACGATAGGGTTGGTGATTGCTGCCATCGAACGCGCATGCTTGAGAATACCAGCCATATAGTAACGAGCGTCATCGCTTAGACCGAGCTTATCGCTCTCGTCGTAGAAGGCATTGACATCGTCTTTAAACAAAGATTGGTGACAATGCATCCCTGAACCATTGACCCCAAATAGCGGCTTAGGCATAAAGGAAGCATGAAGACCATGCTGACGTGCAATTGTCTTAACAACCAGCTTGAAGGTTTGGATCGAATCCGCAGCCGTCATCGCATCGGTATATTTAAAATCGATCTCATGCTGTCCCGGAGCTACCTCGTGATGGGAAGCTTCGATTTCAAAACCCATTTCCTCTAGGGTCAAGACGATTTCACGACGGCAGTTCTCGCCAAGATCTGTGGGGGCCAAGTCAAAATATCCACCTTGGTCATTGAGCTCCATTGTAGGATTGCCCTTCTCGTCTGTCTTAAAAAGGAAAAATTCCGGTTCTGGACCAACATTCATCGTCGTAAAGCCCATTTCATTGGCATGAACAAGAACCTTCCGCAGAATACCGCGTGGGTCCCCTGAGAAGGGTGTACCATCTGGAAGATAAATATCACAGATTAGACGGGCAATACGGTTTTGGGAGACCCATGGGAAGATAACCCATGTGGATAAGTCCGGATAAAGATACATATCTGATTCTTCGATACGAACATAACCCTCGATGGAAGAACCATCGAACATCATCTTGTTATCAAGAGCCTTCTGAAGTTGACTTACTGGAATTTCTACATTCTTAATGGTTCCCAGAAGATCCGTGAACTGCAAACGAATAAACCGGACATTCTCTTCCTTCGCCACGCGAAGAATATCTTCTTTGGTATAATCATGTTTATGCACGAATGAATTCCTCCTCAGTTTCTGCTACTAACTTTTGTGGAAAAAACGCGACAATTCACCTTGAAACATTGAAACATGGCCCGGCCGCTTTTCGTTTAAAAGCTGTTGCTTCAGTAACTTATGAAGCTGGGAATCAGATAATTCTTTACGTTTTAGTTCTGTTTCAACCGTAATAACAGTAGCTTCCTCTGAATTTTGCAAAATGGGAGAAAGGACCTGTTTAATTCCAGCAATATTAACACCTTTCTCGATCAGGTTCTTGATCTCAAGAAGGCGTTCCACATCTATGAAGGAATACAATCGTTGATTCCCGCCCGTTCGGGCTGGTTTAACCAACTCATGCTGTTCATAATAGCGGATTTGCCGGGCGGTTAAATCGGTCAATTTCATGACGATTCCTATCGGGAACAGAGCCATATTCTTGCGAATTTCATCATTATTCAAGCTAGATCACTCCTGTAACCGATATTCCTATGTATTTTAACATTGTTCACGCAAAGGTGTCAATCAATGTTAGGTTTAATTACAACGGAATATTATTAAGCAAATTTATATAGTATAGACCGTTATTTTACGGAAGCAGGTTGCGCTTGAGCATGTTCTCTAATGCTTTGAAAACGCCAAGCTTTGCGTGAGAATAGGTTAATCCGCCCTGCATGTAGGCGGTATAGGGCTTGCGAATCGGAGCGTCCGCAGACAGCTCCAGACTGCCACCCTGAATGAACGTCCCCGCTGCCATAATCACCGGATCATCATAGCCCGGCATGGCCCATGGCTCTGGTACGACGTGTGCATCCACTGCGGAAGCGGTTTGAATCCCCTGAACAAAAGCAATGAGATGCTCGGCCTCGGTAAACCGAATCGCTTGGATCAAATCCGTACGTGTATCCATATAACGCGGTCGTGTCTCGAAGCCCAACTGCTCAAATACTGCAGCAGCAAAAACACTGCCTTTTACAGCTTGACCCACAAGGTGCGGAGCAAGAAAGAGTCCTTGAAATAAGCTTCGAGTCGTTCCTAGCATGGCTCCGACTTCCCCACCGATCCCTGGTGCAGTGAGCCGAAAAGCAGCCTTTTCCACAAACTCAGCTTTGCCTGCAATATAACCCCCTGTAGGAGCGATCCCCCCGCCGGGGTTTTTAATCAACGAACCCGCAATCAGATCCGCACCAACCTGCGTTGGCTCTAGTACCTCGGTGAATTCTCCGTAGCAGTTGTCCACAAAAACGATGACATCGGGTTTGATCGCTTTGACGAAGTCGATCATCTCGCGAATCTGATCCACTGTAAAGGATGAACGCCAATCGTAACCACGGGAACGTTGAATGCCAATTACACGGGTGTCCGGTGTCAGGTTGCGAGTAATTTCATCCCAATCCGGAGAGCCTCCTGCTTGCAGGGCAACTTCTCCATAAGAGATACCAAAATCCGCGAGCGAGCCGGAGCCGTCTTTATCCTTCCCAATGATGTTATGAAGGGTATCATAGGGACGTCCCGTGATATAAAGCAGCTTGTCCCCCGGTCTGAGCACGCCGAATAGGGCTGTACCAATCGTATGTGTGCCTGAGACGAAATGCGGACGAACCAAGGCTGCCTCTGCACCAAACACCTCTGCATAAACCAGATCAAGTACTTCCCGTCCACGGTCGTTATAGCCATATCCCGTTGAGCCTGAGAAGTGGTAGTCACTCACCTTATTTTTTTGAAAAGCCTCGATGACCTTCCATTGGTTGGTATCAATCATTCGGTCAATCTCTTTAAATTGACCTTCAATTAGGTGTTCTGCTTCGTCTGCAATGGCTTTAATTCTTGGGTGTACCTGCATGCTGGTTCGTTCTCTCCCTTATCCTTGGATCAGTCTTGCGACAATTCAGTGGCTTCGTTCTCACCGGTGTAGGGAAGCAGCGGATAACCGTACTTACTATAATCATCAGCGTTAAGCCGTACTCTCAGGATCATATCGTCTCCATCCACTTCACTTTCAAGCACACTGCCGACACGATAAACGAGAGCGATCATATCACCCCTATCAGCCGGAATGCGAAAGACGAGGGAGCCGCCTGACAATTTGTCTTGTAGCCTGGTCAGAATTGTCTCTAAGTCATTGTCATTGTAAGCGGATATGCGCAGATATTCACCTGAAACGGAGAGCATATCCCGCTCTTCATCAGGTAACAGATCCGTTTTATTAAAAAGAGTGAGCATTTCATTATTATCCGCTCCAAGCTCCTTCAAAACCTCACCGACCACCCGCATCTGTTGGTCTCTCATCTCAGAGGAGCTATCGACTACATGGAGGATCAAATCGGCTTCGTTCGCCTCCTCAAGCGTAGCACGAAAAGCAGCTACCAGGTCATGCGGCAAGTTTTGAATAAAGCCTACGGTGTCAGTTAAGACAATTTCCTTACCATTTGGAAGCTTAAGACTGCGCGATGTGGGGTCTAAAGTAGCAAACAGCTTGTTCTCTACGTAGACATCCGCGTTCGTTAAGCGTTTGAGCAGCGTTGACTTACCCGCATTGGTATAGCCGACAAGAGCCGCTTGAAACACGCCGGATATCTAGCGTCTTTCCCGGTGCAGACTCCGGTGGCGAACAACCTCTTGAAGTTGGTTCTTAAGCTCGGTTATTCGTTCGCGAATATGGCGGCGGTCCATTTCCAGCTTAGATTCTCCGGGCCCTCTTGTTCCAATCCCGCCGCCAAGGCGTGACAGATTCTTGCCATGCCCTGAAAGTCTAGGAAGCAGATAGCTAAGTTGGGCCAGCTCAACCTGAAGAATACCTTCTCTTGTTTTGGCTCGCTGAGCGAAAATATCCAGGATCAACTGGGTGCGGTCAATAATCTTGGCATCAAGTGCCGCCTCCAGATTACGAACTTGGGCTCCGGACAGTTCTTGGTCGAAAATAACGATGTTGGCCCCACTTTCGTCGACCATCTCCTTCAGTTCCTCCGCTTTACCCTTCCCAATAAACCATTTGGAGTCAACCTTATCCTTGTTCTGTGTTAATACACCTAACACGGACAGTCCAGCCGTCTCGGACAGACTCACCAGCTCATTTAATGAATGCTTTGCCGTTTCGGGGGTCATGCGCCTATTATTGGTAACCAGGCTGACCAGAATTGCTTTTTCGTCGAGATCTTGCTCAACCTCATGGGTGTTTTGTCTCAATTAGATTGCCTCCTTATGCTAAACGACTTAAAGTCGATTATTTGAAGTCATTTCCTTTTACACGTTCAAAGGACAGATCCTCTGGTCGTAAGATCATTAATTCCTGTTTGGATGGGGTTTCCTCCGATTGGCGGAGTAAGCGGACGGCTTGGTTACGAAGTGCTTTTTCCAACAGGTTACGAATGAATCTGCCGTTGCTAAAGGCATAGGGACTCTGTTCCTTCTCTTGAGCTACCTGTCTTCTAAGCTTCCACTCTGCCTGAGGGGCAAGGACATACTCCCGTTCCTGCAGCATCATTCCAGCGATCTGCACTAATTGATCCACGGTATAATCGGGAAAATCAAAGCGTATGGGAAAACGTGAGGGCAGCCCGGGATTCGTCTGCAAGAAATCATCCATTTCATCTGGATATCCAGCAAGAATGAGTACAAACTGGTTTTTGTAATCCTCCATAGCCTTGACTATCGTATTCATTTTGCGATTAAAACGCAAATCACAAGCCCGAAATGGGAACCCATTAACGCTTGTAAAATGCAACCTCTACTGCTCATCTGCTCCCAAGCCGTAATTAATGGTTATTTTAAGCTCCTTTTGAAAATGTATGGAGTCAACCATATTCTCCACAATCATCAGTTTCAAGGGAACTGAGGCCGTCTCAAGCATAGTCTCTACTTTTTGCAGAAAAACGTCCCACTCATTCCCATGCATACGTAATAAATTATGAAGTGATCGGGTAAGACTCTCGTTATCCCGCTCCATCTGCACCAGCTGAGCTATCTGCTGGTTCAACCGTGCTTCCTCCTCGCGTAAATCCTCTAATTTACGGTCATAGTTCAGTCGGTCAATTCCTTCCGAGAGGTAAAGATCAACAAGCTTCCTCCTACGCTCTTCCAGCTTCCCGCATCGAGCGGTTAGCCGGCTGATTTCCGGCAGGGGTGCTCGGTCGGAGCTGCTGCACGAGGTCGTTCCAGGTAGCAGCAGCTGCGGCTCCTTGCCAAGGACACGTGTTAACGTCGCCTTGACACGCTCCCACAGGAGCGTGTCAACGGCCTCGGCGTTCCAGTAGCGTGCCGCCAGGCACTTGGCGGTTGGCGCCGGCGGAGCCACGGGGCCTTGCGTCGGCGGAGCC
>JACMJI010000391.1 GCA_014380705.1 Gorillibacterium sp.
ATGAGCTGGGAAGTGAGAACAAGTCGCCAAGCAGAAGACCGAAATAGAGTCCAAGCGCACCAATAATGGCAGGTCCATAGATAATGGTCTGCATCCACCCACAGAGAAAACCCCAAAACTTACCATAAACCTCTTCTAAATAAACATAGAGACCGCCAGTTTTTGGAATACGGACGCTTACTTCTGCAATCGTCAATCCCCCAGCGATACTAAGTATTCCCCCGAGCACCCAGGCTAAAAGTGCGAGAGACGAGCTTCCGGAGTATTCAATGACCCTACCTGGTTTCATGAAAATCCCTGACCCGATAACTGTACCCATAACTAGAGACATGGCCACGGCAAGGCCAATCTCTTTTTTTAGCTGACCTGTTTTTTCCATTTTTCTCGTTCCCCCATGATGTTTCAAATGTCTGACCAGAATATTATAACATTTTTTAGAATAAGTAAAAATCATGAATCGTTGTTTAATTAGAGATTATTGTATTAGAGAAGGTAAAGTAATTCCGATAACCCCCCAATACCCATTAATAAATTTTGGCTTGGTGATAGTCTCAACAAGAGGTAAAATAGAAGATAACTATAATCGTTTATCATGTTTTCGGCGTTATTCTTGTCACCTGGAAATCAAACAATGGAGGATGAGTATGAAGTATATAAGCACAAGAGGGCAAGTTGAACCTAAAGGATTTATCGATACGGTGTTAATGGGGTTGGCTGATGATGGCGGACTGATGGTTCCTGAAGAAATACCTGTTGTTTCCGAAGCAACCCTTCAGGAATGGAAGAAACTCAGCTATGAGGAGTTATTTCTGGAAATTTTTGCTTATTATACTAATGACGAGATCCCATATGCGGAGCTAAAGGAAATGGTTCATATAAGCTACTCCAGCTTCCGTGACCCACAGGTAGCACCGGTTAAGAAAATCAATGAAACTCTTTCTATACTAGAGCTTTTCCACGGCCCGACCTTTGCTTTTAAAGATGTGGCTCTGCAATTTATGGGTGAGCTTTACTCCTATATCTCCAAGAAACAGGGTAAGATCATTCATATTCTTGGCGCAACTTCAGGAGATACTGGTGCTGCGGCAATCCAAGGTGTTCGCGGTAAAGCAGGCATCAAGATCTGCATACTACACCCCCATCAGAAGGTAAGTAAAGTACAAGAACTACAAATGACAACCGTGGATGACGCAAACGTATTGAACCTTTCTGTAAAGGGTAACTTCGATGATTGCCAGAAAATCATCAAAGAGCTGTTTGCGGATTTGGATTTTAAGAGCAAGCACCACCTGCGGGCGATCAATTCGATCAATTTTGTCCGTATTCTTGCTCAGACCGTTTATTATTTCTATGCTTATTTGCAAGTAGAGCAAGACGATCAAGCGCAGAAAATCAACTTCATCGTGCCATCGGGCAATTTTGGCAATATATTCTCTGGCTTCCTAGCGCAAAAAATGGGCTTGCCGATCCATAAGCTGATTATTGCAACGAATGAGAATAACATTCTCGAGCGGTTTGTACAAACCGGCGAATATAAACCAGGTGAGTTTAGAGGTACGCATAGTCCATCGATGGATATTCAAGTAGCGAGCAATTTTGAACGGTATTTGTATTACCTCGTGGGACAAGATGCGGAGAAAGTTTCTGCTTACATGACAACGCTGCAAACAGAGGGCCGAATCCTATTGCAGCCAGAAGCCCTGCTGCAAGCACAATCCGACTTCTCCGCTTATGGAGTAAAGAATCAGGAATGCTTAGAGATTATCCAAAAATACAATACCGAATCCAAGTATTTGTTGGATCCGCATACGGCTTGTGGTGTTGCAGCCTATGACACTCTAGGCATGTCAGATGAGGAATATGTGACTTTCGCGACAGCGCATCCCGCCAAGTTCGACGAAGCGATCAAGTTGTGCAGTATTGAGCAACAGTTTCCAGCAGAGATTAAACAATTGTTCACAAAGCCGCAGTATCAGACCATCGTCGAGCACGATAAAGCGGAAGTCATTCGTCAGCTTGAAGTCTTTTATAATATCAGTGACAAATCATTGTTATAAAAGACTGCCGAAATGTTCAACTAAAAACGATCATTTTCAGACAAAATAAGCCGTTCACAGCCCAGAGCTATGAACGGCTTTCGCATTATAGCCTCTTGACGTATATAATAGAGGGGAAGCCAAAATCGGGATGACTCGCATGACAGATAAGGTTACAATAGGTTATGGATAATAGCTATCATGTCAAGATTGCCGATCAGAGTAGGAGCGAAGCGTAGAATGTTTGATCCGACCGTTTTTGAAAATTTGAAGGTAGCAATAGAGAACCATCTCTATGATTTGGACAATGTTGAGTGTAGGATTCTGGTTACAAACCGAGTCAATCGGATGGAAATGTCTGTTATGTCACGGGAATTTGCCCTTCAATTCAGATTAACTGATCAGAACCAAGTTACAGCTGAGATTCGACTTTTGGCATCCATCAAGGATTTAGCCGACGAGATTCTAGAAACACCTAATGAAAAACCAGCCTGTACACTTAGTATGCGTTTTGAGATGCCTATTAAGAACGTGGATCTTCAATGTTCCGCTATCGATGGGGTTATGCGTAAGCTTTGGAACCCGGAGCTTAAACCTACACAAACGCTAAGTTATATTTATGGGGATGCACCGGAGAATCAGCTCAATACAATTGATTTAGAGTTTAACCGTCGAATCAGTGAAGATCAAATGGATGACATTCCTGAACTGATTGATTACATGCTGCTTACCCTTACGCAATTAAATGAAATCTTGATCTGAGAACAATAATTAATGAAAAGAGGAATAGCATTGAACGAAACGACAAATCAGTCTATTTTGGGTAAATTCTGCGCGAAAACGGTTGGCTCAACGATCGTGGTTACAGAAATCGGTGTTGTTAAGAAAGTCACTAATCGGACGATACATGTGGATTGGGGCAAGAAAACGTGGATTTATCAGAATAAGGACTTTCGTTGGGTTCCATTAACGAAGGATGAGTTCGAGAGAAAGTACCAGAAGAATAGGTTTGCTGAAGACGCACAGAAGCGTGCAGTAGAGCTCGGACTGGAAATATAATAGTAAGAAACACAGATTGAGACTGGTGGTAAGGTGTAATGATTTCATTTCTGAAGGATAATGCGAGGTGGTCTTATGAAACGAATAATCGGCATGAGAAACATCAAAACTGCCTTAGCCATTTTTATATGTGTAGTAATCGCATCCTTCATGAAATTGGAATATCCATTCTATGCAGCAATAGCAACCGTTATTTCGATGGAGAACTCGGTGACCAATTCTTTTACAGCTGGCAAGAATAGAATGATGGGTACTTTTGTTGGGGCTGCTACTGGGTTATTATTTGCCACTTTCGATCCTGGTAATATCTATTATTGTGCACTTGGAATTATAATGTTAATTTATTTATGCAATTTGCTGAAATGGAACAAAGCGATTTCAATTGCAAGCATTGTTTTTCTCGCTATCATGTTGAATTTAGATGAGGATACCCCGTTTCAGTATAGTTTAAACCGTATAACTGATACCTTAATCGGGGTAAGCGTAGCGGTATTGGTCAATTACTTCGTGTTCCCGCCCAAGCATGAAGTGAATCTTCGTAAAGCTCGAAGATCTTTAGCTAAGAGTATAACCCATGCCATGGAATTGCTTGTGCTAAAAGAAGAGGCGAACCTAAAAAGTGTGAGATCGCAGATTAAGGCTCTAGAGAAGTTCCTTGAGCTGTCTCGTGAAGAATTCCGTTTGGTCAAAGACGGCGGTGATACAATAGAAGAGATTATGGATGAATTGGATTCATACAAGCAGATCTATGAGCATCTTAAGATGATTCAGAAACTAGGTGTTTCCTACAGCCTTCATACAGAGAATATGGCCAGGCTCGGAAATCAGTTTCTCCAGGATGATTCGCGTGGGCAGGAGACGGACCCGCAATACATTGTCTACAACTATCATGTGAATTGGATGCTTGATGAGTTTGAAAGCTTGGGCCTGCCGCTTCCCTTCGGAATCAAAACGAAAGGTGAATTGACAAGCAGCTAAATGAATAAAAAACCGCAGTCTAGCCAGCAAATGCTGGTTTAAGACTGCGGTTTGTCCTTTTGATCCTTCTTAATCATTTTTTTGGAGCGTAAATTCTTCATCCCGCAAATACTCTTCGGCTTCAGCACGGGTTTCAAATGCCATATCGAGGTTTGCGCCGGAGTAGAGGTACCATAAATCGTCCTCGTTCTTAAGCAATAGCTTCTGACCATCGGGGTTCATCCAAGTTTGGCCTTGCTCAGGATTCGTATCGGGTGCCTTTTTCTTGTTCTTGACTTCGACTTCTGGTTTCTTTGTTGAAAGGGAGCGAATGGATTCTTCTAGGAGTGCTCGTAGTTCACCCTCAGAGTAATCGCGAATGTTCACAAATCCTTTTGCATCCACTTCATAACCAGGGAGTAAACCGGCAAAAATAAACCCATTACCGTTTGGATGAAGATGATAAACAACAATTTTCTTATCATGTTCGCTTTCTTCATAATGGAAATTAACTCTTCCCATGGATACATCTTTTCGTTCTAACTCGGGGTAGGATTCTAATATTATCATTTTTTGATCAAAAGTAAGCATGAAAATCCTCCTGGATAGGCTCATTTGTGCCTGTCATTGTACCATATTCCCTGGTACAAGCCAACAAAATAACTGTGAAAGGATAAGGATTCCCCCAATCCCAGGGTTTGATGCGGTTTGGTGGAAATTGGAATGGAAGCCAGGAGTGGACGTTTGCAATAGATGTAACATTTTCGCATGAACTTACGTCTAAGAAGCGTAGTGATAATCGAATCAATGAGGAGAGACCTGGAATGAACAACTTGCCTGCAACAAGAAGTGAGCGCTGGCTTCTGTGGATGTTAATTTATGGGTTACTCTTTTCGCTTTTGCTGTTAATCAATCGGTTCGTTGTAATCGGGCAAACGTTTGATATTGGATTTGCCCTTCGCTTCGTGTTGTTGGCTTTTGTTGTATCCGGTGTAGTCAATGGCTTTGGTTGGCTTGGTGCAAAGTACATTTGGATGATCACGACGCTTGGCCTTGTGATTGGCCTTGGGCTTATGTATTTCTATTCAGCTCGGGATTTAACGGGTTGGGAGGACTTGGCCAGCATTCTTGGGCTTATGGAAGGTCTCCTCATCGGATTCGTTGTTGGTGTCTTAGTGGAGGGCGTGTACTTGATCATGAAAGGGCGCCGTCGCAGCAATATCAAATAAACAAAAGCTAAACGAAATATAGTTTATTTAATCGAGCTTCAAGAATTAATCATTAGCAGCGTAACAACAGAAAAATGCAGCCATCATCCTTCGGGGTGTTGACTGCATTTTTTTAGAGAATAATGGGTATTAAAAAGGTGTAGACTGACATAGAACAC
>JACMJI010000392.1 GCA_014380705.1 Gorillibacterium sp.
ATATTATATAAGCCGTACAGTAGAAATTTGTGCTGTACGGGCTTTTTTTTTGTTGCAATATACAGTCAAACTTTATATAGTGTAACTATATAGTTGGACTTTATAAACGGAACCGACAAGGAGGATTTCAGGCATGAATCGAGATAGAAACTTGCCGCTTACGGAAACTGTTTTTTATATTCTTCTGGCCTTGATGGAGCCCGCACACGGGTACTTGATTATCCAAAAGGTAGATGAATTAAGCAATGGGCAGGTAAGAATGGCGGCTGGAACCTTATATGGAGCTGTCGAGAATTTATTGAAATTGAACTACATCCAGCCAGTAAAAAGCGAAGATAGCAGACGTAAAGTTTATGCAATTACTGAAAAAGGAAAAGAAATGCTGCGTCTGGACTTAGAAAGAATGAAATACATGATTGAGGTTACGCAGGACCATTTGAGATAAGAAATGGGGGAGCCCAAATGAGATATCAGAGAACGTTGGGAGCAGCTCTAAAAAGTGAGTTCGTTATTATCAGAAAAAGGGTCAAAGCTCGGTCCAACACGGAGCTTTGACCCAATCGAAGGTTCTGTTCCAATCACCAGATCAAGGCAATGGCAAGAAGCGTAAATAAAGAAAGGGTTAGAATACCTTCGGCTGCTCCATACCCAAACCATGCGGATGTCTGCGCTTTACCCGATATACGGGCTCCTCCCGATGGGCGCAAGTAAATATTGTCCCGATCCACGTTAACAATAACACCCTCGTAGCATTGTCCAGAGCAAGTATGAACGCGAACGCTGCAATTCATAAGCCCCATGCATCGTTGATACATATCATCCACTATAGATAACCTCCTTCTCTTTGGTATTTTATGAAATTCACCTATCCGGGGAATGGACTTCGCTCTAAATGTGCGATTGGAGCCCTCATTTCGCCTCATTGTACAGCCAGTAAGTTAGCATATCCCTCCATTTAGCCGAATAAAATAAGGCGTATATTTTGTTCGGTGATGGAGGAGGAATGGGAATGCAGATACATGTTGTGCAAGCGGGGCAATCTTTATATGGAATCGCTAATGCCTATGGGATACCAGCGAATAGGATTACGGAGGCCAATCAACTGTCTGCACCAAACCAACTAGTGGTCGGCCAAGCGTTGGTCATTCCAATTACGGGCATGTACTATTGGGTTAAGGCGGGGGATAGCCTGTATACCGTTGCCCAAAGGTTTGGGATTAGCGTCAATACGCTAGCTGAAGTTAATCAATGGCCTCTAAATCGACCGTTGCAGGTTGGAACTCGTTTGTATATTCCCCCTAGACCGAAACGAAATGCCGAGATTAATGCCTATATTGAGCCAAGAGGAGAGGAAGTCTCTCAGAGCTTAAGAAATGCTGCGGCAGAAGCTGCACCCAACCTCACTTATCTTGCTCCATTTAGCTTTCAAGTTCAGCGGGATGGCTCTTTAGAAGCACCGCCTTTAGATAATCTTCCTTCAATCGCAGGCCGTAATCGGGTAACGTTGATGATGGTCGTCACCAATTTACAAAATGCTCAATTTAGCTCAGAGCTGGGGCGTATTATTCTAAATGATCAAGCCGTTCAAAACCGGTTATTAGAGAATATTATTAGCCAAGCAAAGCGGTTGGGTTTTAGAGACATCCATTTCGATTTTGAATTTCTCCGGCCTGAGGATCGCGAGGCTTATAATGCGTTCCTGCGGAAAGCTGCAGACCGAATTCATCGGGAAGGCTTTCTCTTGTCAACCGCCTTGGCTCCCAAAACCAGCGCAACCCAGACCGGCCCGTGGTATACAGCCCATGATTATAAAGTGCATGGTCAGGTAGCCGATTTTGTAATTATTATGACGTATGAGTGGGGATATAGCGGCGGTCCTGCGCAGGCAGTCTCCCCCATTGGCCCAGTCCGACAAGTGCTGGAGTACGCAATAACCGAAATTCCGGCAGCCAAAATCATGATGGGACAAAATTTGTACGGTTACGATTGGACTTTGCCATTTGTAGCAGGTGGAGCTTATGCTAGAGCACTTAGTCCGCAAGCGGCCATTGATTTAGCTAGGAATGAACGTGTTGCGATCCAGTATGATTATCGGGTTCAAGCGCCACATTTTAATTACAGAGATGAAGCAGGTAAGGAGCACAAGGTTTGGTTTGAGGATGCCAGGTCGATCCAAGCCAAATTTAATCTCATTAAAGAGTTAGGGCTTCGCGGCATCAGCTACTGGAAGCTAGGACTTCCTTTTCCACAGAATTGGCTGCTTATTCAAGAAAACTTTAATGTGGTTAAAAGGTAGTAGCATTTGAAATAAGAATCAGGAACCATTCCAACTGTTGCTATATCAACCATTACCGCATGCGGTAGTGTTTTTTTCTTTTTACATCTGATTTATAATGGCATTAAGCGGAATGATTTAATTTAATATTAAATGAACATACATATTTTTTGTTCCACTTTTTTCTAGTTTTTTCGCCAAATAAAGTTGTACTATTTGAAATCTACTATAATTAATTAAGAAGAGATCAATAGCGGTGTCCTCTTTATATGGAAGTCATAGGAGGTGAGTGAGATGAAGACGTTAGCGGAAGCTTTTAACCAGTCCACCTATCCCATAACCGGGCATGGAAGAAGAAACATCCAGGTTTTGAAGGATGCCTTTCAAGAGATGGACGGGGACCTCAGTAGTGACATGTATGGCGCGGGTCCGGTAATTGAGGATTTTCAGGAGACGATGGCGAAGCTCCTGGGAAAAGAAAGTGCCGTGTTCTTTCCAAGCGGGACAATGGCCCAGCAGATTGCCTTAAGAATCTGGTGTGATCAGAAGGACTTAAAGCGGGTAGCCTATCATCCTTTATGCCACTTGGAGATTCATGAACAAGATGGGCTGAAGGAGCTGCATCAGATTGAACCAATATTGCTGGCGGACAAGGATCGTTTGATCCGACTGGAAGATGTTCAGAGCATACCTGGGGAGATTGCTTGTCTATTGCTGGAATTGCCACAACGGGAAATCGGTGGACAACTGCCTGAATATCGCGAGCTTGAGGAGATTTCCGCATACTGCCGTGAGAACGGAATTAAGCTTCATCTGGATGGAGCTCGGCTCTTTGAAATACTACCTTATTACAAGAAGACAGCTTCCGAGGTTTGTGAATTATTTGATAGTGTGTATATTTCATTCTATAAAGGAATTGGCGCGATTGCGGGTGCGGTTCTTGCTGGCGATGAAGAGTTTACGAGGCAATCCAAAGTATGGAAGCGACGGCACGGTGGGGATTTGATTAGTCTTTATCCGTATCTCCTCAGTTCGGATTATTATATGAAGTTGAGGCTGCCGAGAATGCAACAGTATTACGAAGACGCCAAAGAGCTCGCGTCTTTGTATAACGAGTGTCAGGCGGTTGCAACCCTCCCAATCATACCGGTATCCAATATGTTTCATGTCCATTTTAACCTGCCGAGGGAGAAGGTTGAGTCAATTCTGATCACTCTCTATGAGACAATGGAAGTCGGCATGTCGAGTTACCTGCGGGAAGTTAGCGAAACCTCTTGTTCCTTTGAAGTAAGCATCGGCGATCGATATTCGGATATTCCGAAGGATACATTAAAGAATGCGTTTAAAGAGTTGGATAAGATGTTGAAGGAAGTCAATTCATATTAGTCCCAAATAGGATAAATTTAGTATGAGTTTATCCGTGTTGCTCTTGAGGTTAACCCTATCATTCTTCACCTTATTATAGCGGAAATATATCAGGTTCTGTTTGGGTATTAGCGACTAGAAAATATTAGCTAAGTGGTAATGGGATAAACTAATAATTGTGCTGCTTTAAAGCCCGTCTTGCATGGCAAACGGGCTATTCTCTATACGCACTGTTCAACGCTCAATCCCATAACGAGCGAGTGCCATAGAAGTAGTATCCTGCATGCGATGTTTAAGACGCTCGCCCTCGATAATTCGCACCCGCTTGCCCAAAAAACGAATTTTGGACAGTAGAAATTCGCTTTCATCCCCAAGGAATGTCACCTGAATCCGATAGGTATCCGAATCCTCCTCATAGTTTACGGTCTTCTCAAAGCAAGAGAAGGCATAGAGAATACGCGAAAGTTCCGGGTTAAAAGCCCGAACCACCTCGATGACTGCTTGTTCTTGTCGTTTGTCCAATAGATCGGCAAGCTTCGCTTTCAAGAGCTCCGCA
>JACMJI010000393.1 GCA_014380705.1 Gorillibacterium sp.
TCCAGCTCCAGTGACGGTAAATTGTGCGTTTGGCGGCTTTTGAGAGCCATACTCGGTTGGATAGCGAAATTGCTTCTCCGCGGTACAGTTATGACTGCTGGTACCTGCCATGGCATATTTGGCAGAACCCGAATTCACAAGATTTGCAGCAAGTGCTGTACTTTGCATTGAGGTAGAACATGCACCAAAAACGCCAATATAAGGAACGCCCAAGGTTCTTGCAACAAAACTGGTACTAGTGATCTGGTTCATCAAATCACCGCCAATGTAGAAGTTGAGCTGGTCCTTGTTAATTCCCGCCTTCTTCATGGCTAGTATTGATGCTTCTTCCATAAATGCTTGTTCTGCCTGCTCCCAGGTTTTACAACCTATGCGCTTATCGTCATGCACCACGTCAAATTCTGCTGCAAGTGGTCCTTCGCCTTCATCGGGTCCAACAGAGGACGCATATCCCAGAATCTGAGGCTTACTATCAAATCTCCAGCTTTGGTGTCCTTGAAGCATCCCTTAGCCCCCTAACTTAATAAGTCCGTGTATGATACCAACAAAGAAGGCTGCAACTGTACCGAAGACGATGACGGACCCGGCTATTTTGAACATATTGCTTCCAACACCAAACACAAGTCCTTCTGTCCTGCCTTCAATGGCTGACGAACAGAGCGAGTTAGCAAATCCAGTAACGGGGACAGACGTGCCCGCTCCTGCCCATTGAGCGAATTTATCGTAGACCCCGAACCCGGTCAACAGGCAAGAGGTAAAGATTAGCACCGCTACTGTTGGACTTCCCGCTGTTGTTTCTGTAAAACCCATTCGTTGAAAAAATTTCATTAAAAATTCGCCAATTAAACAAATAAACCCGCCGACGAGGAAGGCTCGCAAACAGTTGATAGCCGTACGTCTTGGCGGTGTTTTTGTCTTGACTAGTTCTTGATATTGTTTTTGTTTTTTTGTCATCTTATTGGATGTCATGACGTGTTTTCCTCCTGCTGATCCGTTTTTGAAGTTCTTGACGTGGGTTTAAGTCGGTGCAAGACCTGCTGTAAATCGTTTGCACAGTTTGAATAGTTTTTCCTATCCTCATCACTTAATGCAGACATGCCGTAAAGCTCCAGATTCGCTTGGCATTTTTGCAGGTCAGCTTGGAGTGATGTTAAATCAGTTGCGGTTCGAATATTTTTCTGAAGCTTCTCAATAACTCGCTTATCATCATACAAATCCACATAAAGATTACCGGAATCGTCTATTTGGCCGAGGAACACATCCTTTAAAGAACAGCCCTTCTGCTTCAGCTCGGTCAAGGTCCAATCCTCTGATTTCCCTGCTCGGTCAAGACCCTCCCGAATTATTTTTCCTTCCATCAAGACGATATTGGGTGCAAGCTCGTTTGCTACCTCCATATTTAACATACTTGGTGTAACCGCTTGGTATTGCTTTTTCAATAGAACGTTTAATTCACCACTTGTTTCCAAAACGGCATACTCCACTTCGTTGATATCGAATACATCTTTTTTGCGCAGCTCCTCCATTAACTCATCAGGAGAAAACCGCTCTTTGTATAGATTTTTCTCCATCACCCTTCCTTGTTCAATGATTACGGTAGCCGTACCTTCCATCCACATCTTCAGTTTACGACTACGTAAAGTCAGATGTTCGAATAAGAATGGGACTGTGAACCATACAAGCAGAGCAAGCAAGCCATGGATGTAATGAGCCTCTACATCTGTCGAGATAAACCCTACGAGCTCCCCTAATGTAATTCCCAAAATATACTCAAACATCGTAAGTTGAGAAATTTGCTTTTTGCCTAAAATTCGCGTAATGACAAATAAAATAATTACCGCCCCCAAAGAGCGAAAGACAATTTGTAGTGAATTAGCCACTTTCTCTCCCCTTTGTAAAAAAACGCTTTTCGCATAGTATGTTCCTAATTGATGGCAAAAATGTGTGGATTTGTACCGTTCAACAAATCGAGAACAAAAAAAAGACCAACCGTTTAAGGATTGGTCTTCTTTTGATAGATAGGCCATGCCAAGCGCCGTTGGTTTCTTAAGCAAGCTTAAGCTGCCCGATAACACTTTATTGTGTCAAAAAGAGCAGTGACAATTAAGCCTTAACGTACAGTCGTCCTAGCTCCTGCCAAATTTCGCCCGGGGCCAAACTGAACAAGCCAATCTGATCGGCTGGAAGCCCCACTTTTGGAGCATTGACCAGATTAATCTGCGGCTCGGGGCAGAAAAAGCCTTCCGTCGCAAAATTATTCCAGATCATCCATTGCTTATACGAGGTGCCTACATCATAAACCAATGTCACACCAAGCTTCGTATCGGTCAATTCCATCCGGTTGCGGCCATTTTGGGCTACCGCAGTATAGTGATTGTCAAGCGCTGCAAAGAACGGATACACCCCGTCACCTTGTAACATTTTCTCCTCAGCAGTTAGCGGCTGGTAGCTGCCTGTCGGCAGCATCCGCTCATTCAGCTCCCAACGCTCTCCCAGCGTCAGCTTAACCTTGTAATCCTTAGCCGAGCTTCCAGGAGCAAAAGGCGCGTTTACTGCTGTATGAAAAGCGAGCAAGCAAGGCATGTCATCTGTTCCGGTATTCTTAATAAACACTTGCTGTGTCAAGCCTGTTTCACCACATAACCTATAGGTGAGCTTAAACGTAAAACAATGTGGCAAAAAGCTGTAAATGGGATGGTTCTCATCGATATGAATGGCTACTGTGACATAACTTTCTTCTCCATTTACGCCGAATTGTTCTACAGTCCATGGGGCCGTATGTAGAAATCCATGAAGATGGTTTCCCGTTTTTGCCTCATTTACGGGAAATTGATAAACTTTTCCGTTCCAAGGGAATTTTCCATCTTCATAACGGTTAGGTGGAAAAAGCACGGGAATCCCGTGGATACCCGGGTTAGCCTTGAAACCATCCATATCTTGTTCACCGGGCTCGCGCAGAAATTGGTATTCCTTCTCCGTATCGCGGAAGGCAATTAGATTTCCGCCGATTTCCGGCAGAATGGCTGCCTCGTAACGTCCTGCTCTCAGCCAAACGGCCTTCTCCCCGTGAAACTGCCCTTCATATGCTGCTGTTTGTGCCATATTTTCTCCCTCTTCCATTGGATAGTCCGCTTAAATCAGTAGTCCGACTTTAACATTAACGCAAATCCGAATGCATTTCAATTCAAACACAAAACCGCACGACTACCGATCACTCGGTAATCGTGCGGTTTGCTTGTCCGTGGAGTTATATCGTGATGATTAGTACAATCACGAGTAGAATAAATAGAAGCAGTATTATTACAGCGGGTGTATTCCCCTTCATTTAAACCGCTCCAGTCCTATAGGTTTATGGCATTGTATTCCAACATGAGAGCGGTGAACAGGGCGAATACCTAGCTTGTAACGACAAATCCTTTACTGCTTAATTAGCCTTTTCCCGGTCTTTGCCTTTATCAGACTCACCCGCGTTTCTATTCGCAGCCTCTCTATCTTGCTGCATCTCATCAACGGTCTTCACCTTAAGTCGAGCGGCTCCTTGGTACTCGCTACGGGTCGGGAGCAAATCACCGCGATCCAGCCGATCCTTCGCTGCGGCAATTGCGGTACTATATTGTGGCAGCCATTCAGCTTGAGCCACCAGCATCTCATCAACCATTTGCCAAATCTCTTTCGGGTTGCAAACAGCTCCTACCAGCGGGTCCATCATGAACGCTTGACGCAATAACATGTCGTTTCCGTGGACAGCTGCTTCGACAGCAAGACGCTGTACTGAAACGCTGACATTACATACTGCAGCAGGTCCAAGGGGCAACTCGCCTATACGTGGAATATTGATCCCGTTTGCATCGACAAAACCAGGAACCTCAATGATCGCATCGTCCGGAAGATTTGAAATCGTTCCGTTGTTAATCACATTGAAATGTCCACGGTATACGCGTCCTGTCTCTAACCCCTCAATAATATAAGAGCCATGCTCTTCACTACGCTTATCCGCTTTGTATTCTTGAGCAGGTTCCTGCATCCAGTTCGGAAAATCTGTCTCAAACCAATTGCGACCTTCTGTACAAACACGCAGATAGCCTCCGGTTTCGCCGTTAATCCAGCTCCCTAGATCAATCCAGTCATTAATTTCTTCGGGTCTCTTGCGGTACCAAGGAACGTATTCACTCAGATGTCCATTGGATTCCGTGCTATAGTAACCGAAACGGCGCATCATATCAATTCGCACCTTCTCTGTACGGACGAAATCTGGATTCTTCTCGAAAGCCTCCAACACCTTATCTGTTAAATCCTCACCGTTGTGGCGAACTTGAATGTACCAGGTTTGATGATTAATTCCCGCGCAGATGATGTCAACCTCATGCTTCTCAAGGCCAAATGCTGCGGCAATCTGATGATGCCCGCCTTGGACACCATGGCACAAACCAATGGTTCGAACACCACCATATTTATTGCAAGCCCAAGTCATCATGGCCATCGGATTCGCGTAATTAAGCAGGAGGGCATCCGGGGCCGATACTTCACGAATATCCTTACAAATCTGCAGCATCTCAGCTATTCCACGTTGACCATACATAATTCCGCCTGCTGAAAGCGTATCTCCAACACATTGATCGACACCATATTTCAAGGGGATGTCCACATCTTTGGCGAAGGCCTCCAAGCCACCTTGACGAATGACACAGAAAATATATTTCGCATCCTTAAGCGCAGAACGACGATCCGTCGTAGCCTGAATCTGAATCGACAAACCATTCTCATTAATATCTCTTTGGCACAGTTCGGTAACCATGTCTAAATTATGCGAATTGATGTCTGTAAAAGCCACTTCGGTATCCTTAAATTCAGGTACAGTAAGCAGGTCTCGTAGTAATCCACGAGTAAAGCCAATACTTCCAGCTCCAATAAAAGCAACCTTAAAAGCCATTAAAATCAAACCCCCTACAATGATTAAGTTTAGATTAGTTTAGATATATAATTCAAGTTCATTGTATCAGTCCTGTGGATGAAGCGTTATCAAGATTATGACCAATTAACGATACAGGTGTCAGAAATTATGACTTTCCCCAAATTCCCAAGCATGACGATCCATACTTTTACGGCATTCAGCAGGTGTCCGTCCAAAATAATTTTTAAACAAAGCATGAAAATACTGTCTGCTCCCCACACCGACATAACCGGAGATGTCCACAATTGGAATATCTGTTTGCGTGAGCAGCATCATTGCCTTCTCCATACGGATCACCGTTAGCTGCTCTATGATCGTCTGACCCGACTGTGCTTTAAAAATACGTTGTAAATAGCCTGGATGAAGATTAACAGCTGCAGCGATGTCGCTTATTTTGATCTCCTGATCATAATTCTGCTTCAAATATTCTAACGCATGCTTCACATATAAGCTTGCAGGATCAAACCCCGTATTCTTGGCCTCCGCCTGCAACCGTGCAACTCGAATAAGCAGTTGGGATAGCAGCAATTGCACCACCATGCCATCTCTACTTCCGTTATCCATTTCCAGGACTAAGCTCTTCATGATGCGATATACTTCATCTGGATCAATTAGCACGACATAATTTTGCGGCTCAGCCACGAGAGAGAACAGCTCTTGTACTTCGTTGGCTAACTCCCTAAACGAGGGCAGCTTCATCTCCCCTAGCAAAAAGCGAAACTCAACATTCAGCATTCGGCAAGATTTCTCCACCATGAGTCGGTGCGCAGTATTCGCGTTCAGCATAATAAATTCACCTTTTCGAAGAATGACCGAGGTGGCACTTTGATGAGTGCCTTGTTCAAATTCAACACGGCATTCCCCATTAATCAGGTACATAATTTCCGTAGCCTGATGCTGATGAAAAAACATAGAATATCCTGTCCATTGTTTATAGTAATAGGCAATAACCCGGGGATAGTAGTCACCTTGCATAAGATCCGTTTGAAAAAAAGCTTCAGTAGACGCCAAGATGGGTCCCCTTCCTTTCCTCATTACCGTTAATGATTATTATTATAACAGTTGTTTAAGCTTCCAGAACAGCTGGTGTATCTGATAATTGGCAACTGGTAACTAATAAGAAGAACCGGAGACAACTGCGGCAACTGCCTCCTATCCTCTTTACGTAGTGGAGATACTCTACACATCTGAACCTAAACTCACTATTACTGAAGTTTATGTTCACTAATTCATTAGGATCGGATCATATCTAACGGCTGCCACAGCCGCTATTTGCATGAAATTGTACTTTTTCAAATCCTAACGGAACTCTGAGACCTTATTAGATGTGAAATGTCTCTTATTCCTATAAAAAGTGAAAATAAGAGCGGCTACCGCCGTTAGAGTACAGAACATACCTTTATCCGCCCAATAAGGTCTGTGACCGCCGTTAGAGCTCTACGTCACGGGGTAGAATGCAATACCTTCGCATCGTGAGTTATGTATAGTCTGCACAGACTGTGTCATTTACTCAAGGGTTCACTCAAAGGAGCATTCTGCTATAGACAAAAAGACTGTACCAGTCCTTCGAGCATGACGGGTACAGTCTTCTTCAGCTTACGTTCTCCAACTCGCTGTTCGTTCAATCCTATACACCGTGGTCCTAATCATAATAGCCGGATTCTTTACTTCATATTGCTAATTAAGGCTCTTTATACGGAAGGCATATACATAGGGACGATCTGCATAAAGCATAAATTCCTTATGCGTCTTTGCCCCCCAGCTATCATCACCAGCAACACCCATTTGACGGGCATTTACTCTGATTACGGTCTGGTTGCTGACCGGAAGCTGATAAGGATGCTCATAACGCTCAAGTTCTTCCGGGGTGTATGGAAGCACGTTCAATTCCACAGGAGAGTCTGCGGCGATTCGCAGCCCACTTCCATTCGTGTTACGGATCTCGGCCCACCGTACGCCTGTTTTGTTTCCACATTCCTGTGGTCTTAGATAAGGAACGAATTGCGATTTGACCGTTCCATGGTATTGCCCCAGCTTAACTCCCGTGTTCCGGTCCCAGTAGTTCTCATCAGGGCCCATTCCGTACCAGGACAACTGATTGAACGCTTCATCCATCGTAAACATCATGCCTACCTCGGGGATTTCCGGCAAATTTACAGCTGGTGTTAGCTCTTGTCGAATCTCTACTTCACCTGTGTTATCAATGGTATAAATAACTCGGCAGGAGGAACGAGGTGCCGTACCAACAAGGAAATCTACCGTTAGAACAGCTTGCTCCGCACTGATGGATGATTCTATATGCTTCACTGTTCGATTACGACTTGCATGCTTCCATGTCACACAACGTACCGGATGCTTATTGCCTTTATCATTATCCGTGACAGCCCGCCAGAAGTTAGGGGTTGGGGCGCTGCGCAGCAGTTCCTGCCCTTCCGCGACATAGGACACGAGCTCTCCGCGAACTTTATTTAGTACAATCTCAAAGCCTTTGCCTGAGGCGCGAAGCTCTGTGTCACTTTCTACGACATGTAGAGGTACTTGGTGAGTCTCTGTTTTAACCGGTGCCTGATGAACGGGCAGCTCGAACTGGGCAAAAGCAACCTCATGTCCCACAGATCCCCATAATGTAGCTTCCCGTAGCACGAAGCTGACAGTCAGCCAGTATTCTTCAGAGGCGGCACGGAATGCCGGCACGGAATAAGGCAGCTTTATTGTTCCCGAGGTTAGAGGAGCAAGTTCAATCGCTTTACGTCCCTGGGATACCGTATTTCCGTTTCGCTCCACATGCCATAACAGATCATAGTGGCTGAGGTCTGTGAACAAGAACTGATTGGTTAGACGCAGCAAGCCATCCGCCAAATCCTCTGCCTCAAAGCGGACGTTCTGATAACAGCCTTTTACCTCGACGAGCTTAGGGGTAACGATACCATCCGCAAAAAGCAGACCATTTCCGCTGAAGTTGCCGTCATTAGGGAACTCGCCAAAATCTCCGCCATAGGCTAAATAGGATATCCCTTCTGGGCTAGTCGTGCGAATCGCTTGATCGAGCCAATCCCAGATAAAACCACCTTGAAGGATCGGGTATTTGTCAAAGGCCTCTGCATATTTGTATAGATTACCGCAAGAATTACCCATCGCATGGCTGTACTCGCAGAGGATAAAGGGCTTTTTGGGATCATCCAAAGCGTATTCAATAATCTTATCAACATGAGTATACATGTGGCTTTCGATATCGGAAGCATGATCAAATGCTCTAAAGTGAAAGGTTCCTTCATAATGAACAATACGAGTCGGGTCCTGTTCACGTAAGAAGTCGTGCATCTTAACGAAATTCTCACCACCGAAGGATTCATTTCCGAGTGACCATATGATTACTGAAGGGTGGTTTTTGTCGCGCTGGAGCATGGAATTAGCCCGGTCGAGTACATTAGCTGTCCATTCTGGTTTGCTGCCCGGTACGGTATCCAGTTCTTCCTGTTGTCCATACTGCCAACTTCCGTGGGTTTCCAAATTTGTCTCATCAATGACATAAAGTCCATACTCATCACACAAATCATACCAAAGGGGATGGTTAGGATAATGCGAGGTGCGTACGGCATTGATGTTGTATAGCTTCATTAATTTGACGTCGCGTACCATATCCTCATAGCGAACGGCTCGCCCTGTATCACATCCGAATTCATGACGGTTTACACCATTAAAACGAATGCGCTCCCCGTTGATTTTCATGAGTCCATCTGCGATTTCAAATTTACGGAAACCAACCTTACAGCTTAACGCTTCCAAACGGTCTCCCGTCTTATCAATCAGACTTAGCACTAGCGTATATAGATTCGGCTGCTCGGCACTCCATTTCAAGGGCTGTTCTACCTTGACTGAGGCATGTACCTTATGCTCCTGGTCATCATGGATTGTAACAGCTATTTGAATGGGTTGACCAAATACAGGGTGCTGGTTTGCATCGTAGAGCATGGCTTCTACGGTTAGTTCCTGACCCGTTTGTGAACCGTCATGGACGATGACTGCACTCAGCTTAAGTTCTGCGTCCTGAAAATGCTTGTCCAACTCCGTAACAACTGTAAAGTCATAGATATGGGCCTCAGGTGTAGCGTACAGATAGACGTCACGGAAAATACCGCTTAACCGCCAAAAGTCCTGATCCTCCAGCCAACTAGCATCACACCAGCGGTAGACTTCAACTGCCAGTTTGTTCTCTCCTTCCACTAAATAAGGCGTGATGTCGAATTCAGCAGGCGTAAAGGTATCCTCACTATATCCGACTAAATCACCATTTACCCAAACATAAAATGCCGACTCTACACCCTGAAAACTGATATAGACCGGCTTGTCTTGCCAATTGGCAGGGACGGTAAAGCTGCGAACATAGGAGCCAACCGGGTTATAGCGCGTAGGGGCAAAAGGCGCCTTGATATCCTCTTTTCCCACCCAGGGATACGTCAAATTGGTGTATTGCGGGTAATCATAACCATGAAATTGCCAATGCGAAGGAACAGGAATTTCGGCCCATTCCGCACAATTATAATCTTTTTTAAAGAAATCAACGGGACGCTCTTCCGCCGTATCAACCAAGTTAAACTTCCAGCTTCCATTTAAAGATTGGTAGAAAGAGGATGCGGGGCGGTCACCCTTCAGTGCTTCTCTTATTGAGGAAAAGGGGATCAATGTGGCATGAGCTTTCTCTCGGTTTAGTTCAAAAATATCCGGGTTGTTGTTCCATTCTGGATAGCCGTTCTTAGGGGGTGTATAGATAAACTTGGATTTCATTCGGTCACCTGCTTCACTAGTAGTGAGTATCTACCTGATTATAATGGAAACACAACTTAGGGGGAAGTCTAATTACTTAAACGATGGAAATTAAGTCCTAACTCCCACTCCTTTTCTCCGCACTGAATCCTGACCTTTTTACAGGCTAATTCACCGTTGTGATATAGATCACAAAGAAGTTTCTGCTAGCTTTTATAATAAGCTTATCAATG
Source organism: Gorillibacterium sp. (assembly GCA_014380705.1). The sequence continues at coordinate 9,949 of JACMJI010000393.1, forward strand.
AAAACCATTCTCAAGGAGGAATTCCATATGAACACGACTTACGCAGCAACCGTTAATGCAACTGAATACCCGCCACAATTAAAGCATAAGGTTATTTTCGAAACCTTCAACTCCCTGAAGCCGTCGGAATCCATGCTATTAATCAACGATCATGATCCCGTGCCTTTGCGTTATCAATTCGAGTCCATGCACCCTGGCACATTCACTTGGGAATATCTTGAGCAAGGACCAACGACATTCCAGGTCAAAATCTCGAAATTACCTATTCAGGAGTGAACCGCTGATGGCCAACATTCAAATTATTGATGAACGAACAATACGAATCAGCGTCAAACTCGAGGATGCTATTACAATGATCAACGAGGCAGCCCGTGAGCTTTCAAGCTATGCAGCGGATATTGTAACGATTTATGAGAAAATGCCGGTCTTTGACTATATCCATTTTTGTTTCTATGCCTATGACAGTGCTGCATTATTCGAGTTCATGCTAGAGACAGATCCGAAGAAATATACTTCTTTTTCATTAGATGCTCCGGATTCATTTTTTTACACGTTATATGGGGGTATGGCAGGACTCTATCCCGCAGCGAAACAGAGGCTCGAACTTATTCAGGCCTAGGGGGTAAATCATAATGGCGAATACAGGGCAGGTGATTGAACTTGATGTTCGGCCGTATATGCAACAAAAGCTGGAGCCATTTAAGGTCATCATGGATACCGTCAAGGGTTTGAAAAAGGAAGATACATTTGTATTACATGCGATCATTAAACCCACGCCACTTTTTGCCTTAATGAGAACGAAGGGCTATGTGCATAAGGTCGAGAAGCTGGAAAATGATCATTGGGTAACCACCTTCCTGCATAAGAGCCGAAAGCATGAGCTTGGCGCTTTGACAGACGTTCACAGTACGCTTCAAGATTCACAGAGCTTGTCGGAATCCGTTCAAGAGGAAGTATTGGAAACTGTGGATCGTCTTCCTTCGCAGGTCCATAGGCTCGATAATCGGGGTCTAGAACCCCCGCAGCCGATGGTACGGACACTCAAGAAACTCGAAGAGGCTCAGCCTGGCGATGAAATCATCATCCACAACGACCGCGTACCGATGTTTCTCATTGAAGAGCTGAATACACTCGGCTACGAATACAGCGTGGATGAGCAGCCTGACGGAACCGCACAGATTCATATTCACAAAAAGTAAGAGGGTGATTGCCGATGTTTCGCCTGCCGTTTCTGTTTATCATTACTGGAATCATTAGCTTTGCTCTGTTTCAGATCTTCTCCCTGCTTGATTTGGCGACCTGGCTGAGCACACTTGGAGATTGGCCGCGTTATCCGACAGGATGGTCCCGCGTTCATCTTCTCGTGCTTGGCTGGGCCACGATGATCGCGATGGGAGCCGTGTACCAGCTCATTCCTGTCGTACTGCAAAACCAAAGTCTGTACAGTAGAAAACTTGGCTTCGTCCATTATGGTTTCTTCGCTGTCGGCACGGCAGGATTACTCATCGGTTTTCAAACGATGCTGCTCCCACTCATTGCGTCATTTGCGACTCTCGCTTTTATTGGCATTCTATTGTTTGCTATAAACTTGGGAATAACCCTTTATCGGGCTAAAAAATGGAATACAGTAACCATCAGTGCAGCCTGTGCTGTCAGCTATCTTGTCCTTGCTGGGCTGTCAGGCATGCTCATGGGCTTAAACTTTTATTTTGACCAATGGGGCAGCTATCATGACCAGCTCTTTGGCGCTCACCTGTGGTTTGGGGCGATCGGATGGTTCGGGCTGTTGATAACAGGATTCAGCTACAAAATGCTGCCGATGTTTTATTTGTCCCACGGTCATCCTGAAAAGCTGCAAAAGGTCGTCATTGGACTATGGAACGCAGGCGTGCTGGTTGGTGCTTCCTCCTTCCTGTTTAACGCTCCCGGCTGGGTTAAATGGTCCGGATTGCTTTTGATCGTGTTGGCGTTGATCACGTATTCGCTACATCTCTCTGAAATTTATCAGCATCGGCACAAGCTTGATCCCGGTGCAGGGATGAAATGGACACAGAATTTAGCAAGAGGAATGACGGTTGTAGCCATTCTCGTTCTGGTCCTGTATCCCTTCTTTCCTGAAATCATGGCAGAGTCCCGTACGTACGTTATTATGGGTTGGATTTATCTTTGGGGTTTTATTGGACTCACACTCTTGTCTTACTTATCCAAGATCATTCCCTTTCTCTGGTGGACACACAAATATGGCCCGTTGATTGGCAAAGGAAAAATACCTACAATGGCTGACTTGATCAACGACCGGGTGGTAAATATCTGTCTTACTGTTATTGTTTCGTCTCTGTTTGTTGTCCTGTTGGGTCTTGGCTGGAATCAACCCATTGTCACTTCCCTCGGAGGAAGCTTACTTGCCCTTAGTTCTTTGTACTATGCCGGAACACTTGCCCGTGTATTTCTTAAATAGACGATTGGAGGTTAGCAACATGGAAGCGATTTGGGACTGTCTAAAACAAGTATATGATCCAGAGCTAGGCGTTAATATTGTTGATTTGGGGCTCGTCTACGACCTTCAGTTAAAAGAAGGGAAGGCAAGTGTGGTTATGACGCTGACTACGCCAGGCTGCCCGATGCATGATACCATTGTTGGGGGTGTAAAAAGAGCCCTGGAAGCACTGCCTGAGGTTGATTCTTCAGAGGTTGAAGTGGTCTGGGACCCCGCTTGGTCGCCGAGCCTCATGTCAGATGAAGCGAAAGAATTTTTAGGCTACATGTAAATGACCTCGCTGTCTCTGCAAGACGGGCGGTTCCTCTTCCCGAAAAAATATTTTTACCACCAAGCCTTTTGACATGCCTATTTGATTATGTAGTAGAATAAAGCCATGATCAAAATAGCATATCGGAGGCCATTATGAGCGATTTTGTTACTAATCAAGAGAATCTACTGCGACTTGTTCCTTTGTTTCGTGACTTGACCCGTGAAGAGCTGGAACGGGTTCACAACATATCCATCCCACGTACCTATCGCAAGAAAACTGTTGTTTTCTCAGAAGGTACTGATAAGGAAAGTATTTTCTTCATTCAGGAAGGGCTAGTGAAAGCCTACAAAACGGATGAGAATGGCAATGAGCATATCATCTCTTTCCTGAAGGTAGGGGATATGTTCCCCCATACCGGATTCTTTAATCAAGATCCTTATCCGGCAACAGCGGAAGTAACCATGGATTCTCGAATTCTGGCCATTCCCATTCGTTCGTTTGAGCAGTTGATGATGGACATGCCCATTATCGCCATCAAGGTGATGCGCGCCATGAGTGATAAGATCAAGGAGCTGCAAGAAACGCTGCAGAATATTACCGGGCAGGATGTTTATGACCGCGCGGTATCCTTCCTTCTTAAGCTAGTCGATAGCTATGGAACCTTCAAGAACGGCAAGGTCCATATCGATCTTCCTATGACCAATCAGGAATTTGCCAGCGCCATCGGAACTACTCGGGAAACGATCAATCGGATCATTACCCAACTGCGTAAAGAAGAGCTTCTAGAATCAAGCCGAAGCGGTTTTATTATTCTGGACTATGACGCTTTAAAAAGCTGGTCTCATAAATAAGATGTAAACGGCCTCTCTATTAACTGGGAAAAGTCCGTTTACTTCTAGGTTCGATCCCCGAAATGGAGGGCCTTCATGATGTACAAATGGAAAATCTATCTCGTTGTGTTCATTGGATTTTTTGCTATTTTTGCAGGATTTTATTTCAACCCTGCTCCTAGTGTTGAGGCTGAGCCTACAGAAGAAACGCCTGTAATTGAAAAAATCAATCAGCCTCCTATTCAACCGATCATCAAGCGTGAGGGCAGCGTTGTCACGATTGAAATGACTGCACAGGTAACGGATGTGGAGATATCCGAAGGGGTTACGTACAATGCTTGGACCTTTAACGGAACGGTCCCAGGGCCCGTCCTGCACGTCAAGGAGGGCGACACGATTCATTTTACCCTGAAGAATATGGACCCTAATCTTGCTCATTCGATGGATTTCCATGCCGTTCATGCCGCGCCTAGTAAAAAGTTTGTTGATATTATGCCGCTTGAAGATGGAACCTTTGAGTATCCTGCCAGTAATCCAGGTGTATTCATGTATCACTGCGGATCTGCTCCTGTTCTTGCCCATATCGCGAATGGTATGTATGGCATGATCATCGTTGAGCCTAAGAACGGTTACCCCACTGACGCGGATATCGACCGGGAATACACCCTCGTTCAAAGTGAATGGTATACGGAGAACGACATGGACGCTTTTATGAATCAAGAGCCCGAGTACGTCGTGTTCAACGGGAACGACTACAGCCTGAAAGACCACCCCTTGCTGGCTAAGGTTGGAGACAAGGTCCGTTTATATGTCAATAATGTCGGTCCAAATGAAGTCTCTTCTTTCCATGTTGTGGGTACCCTGTTTGACCGGGTCTATATCGATGGCAATCCTCAGAATAGCCTATATGGCCTCCAAACCGTGCTGCTCCCGGCAAGTGGCGGAGCCGTCGTTGAACTAACTGTAACCGAGGAAGGCGACTACCCGATCGTTACCCACCAGTTCAATCATGCCACGAAAGGCGCGGTTGGCATTCTCCGGGTTACTTCGGATGGACTGGATACCGGTGAAGCCCCAATGGGCCATTAATGGGTTTTGCTAGGAGTCCATAGATGGATGTCTTCGAGATTGATCTAAGTCATTTATACATTCTAATAGAGGAACAAAAAATAACTGCCATTAGGCTATCGCCCAATCGGCAGTTATTTTCTTTCATTGGCAGTTTAGCAGTTGCAATTGTTCTTAGCTTCGAGCGCTAAGCGTGGGAAGAGGATGTTATTCTCCAGATGAATGTGCTGGAACAAATCACTCTCCATCTCCTCTAGCTTTTGAAAGGTTAATGTATAGGTGCGGCAGGCCCATTCCGGTAATGCATAGCTGCTTGTGATGAGGCGCAGTTCCTTAAGGATATTACCAACACCGACGTGATCATCCTCCAAGCTTTGAATGACCGCAAGTGCTTTATCGAGTGCTTCTTGTGAATGGGTCTCCTCATAGGCTAGGATAGCAGGAAATTGTCCTTCTTCCTCTGCAACCATATGCTCGGTAAGCTCTGCTCTCATCTGTTGGAAAAGCGCCTCAACCTTAGCCAGCAGCTCAGGCTGATGGGGACCGTGGACACGAACGATTTTGGTAATAAAGTCGCCGAGGACGGGCATTTCCTGCCTTAAATAATTATGGTGGCGATTAATGATATGTTCAATTAATTCACGGTAGGTCGCATGACGCCAATCTTTATCCGTCTCTTGTCTTGCTTGTGTTTCGCTATAGGCTTCATTTAGCTTTTGCAGCACCTCTGCTCGATCCAATTGCTGCTCCGCAATTACATCTGACAATAGGCGATTACCCCCACAGCAAAAATCAATGCCATAGGCTTTTAGTACATTGCTTGCTCCCGGAAAATCCGCCACTAGTGAACCGATTTGTTCTGACCCATTAAAGCCTGTTTGCATGATAGATCCTCCTCTAATTTCTGTATAACTCTATTGTGCCTGATTCGGGGCCATACATCCTTGATATAAATCAATTATTATTAAAAAGGGAGCGATAACCATGAGCTGCAACCATTGTGATCATTCAACTGAAACGTCCTGTCTATCTAAAGTACCCATTTTCAACACCTTAACCACAAGTGAGATGGCGGCTTTACTACCTGTAATTCAAACCAAGCATTTTGCCAAAGGGGATTATATCTTTCAGGAGGGGGAGACTTCGGATTCTCTCTTTATCGTCAATCAGGGGACGATCAAAATCTCTAAGGTTTCTAGCGAAGGCAAAGAAAAAATCGTCCGGTTTTTATTTCCGGGCGATTTCTTCGGGCAGTTTGCGCTATTGCAGGAGAAAAAGCATGATGCTCATGCAGAAGTTCTAGACGCGGCCGCGGTCTGTATTATTCACAAGCAGGACTTCCTCCCGATAATCGAGAACAACGCCAAAATGGCCTACTCTTTTGTCATTGCAATCAGTGAACTGCTCCACCAGGCAGAGGAATGGATGAGTACAATCAGCCTGCTTGAAACCGAGCAACGTTTGGCTAAGCTGCTGTTGCTTTTTCATGAGCGTAATGGGTTGCAACCAAGCTTTGACTTGCCTGTTCCCAAAAAAGAACTCGCTGCTCTGATCGGCACGACGCCGGAAACCTTGAGCCGCAAGCTTGCTTCACTAGAAGAGCAGGGATTGATCTCATTCGTTCGCAAGCACGTAACGATCCATGACTTGGAGGGATTAAAAGCGATCAGCTTTTGATAATTTAGATACTAACCGGTTCTATCTGGATACTAGGAGCTGATTTGTCCATGGTTATTTGGTTTATCCCAAAGCTCTTGAATCACCTGTGCCATGATATTGTATCCCTCAACATGGGGATGCAAGCCGTCATCTGATAAGCCATCTCGCAATGTAAAGCCGTCCTTGTCCACCATGCGGACATGGTAGTCAGCGTACAGCAGTTGGCTATCCGTCTCGGTCAGTTCCTTAAGCCATGTATTACAGGATACGATCAGCCGATTGCGCTCCGGATTGTGTGGATTACCAGGAATGTTTGTAGGCAGTAGGGAACCTATAATTAGTTTGATTCCACTCTTTAGACAATTGTTTGCCAGCTCCCGGATATTTCGCTGAATTAAAGCTTTAATATCTTCCGCGGCTTGCGTGCCGACCCCGGGGTTGTCCATACACCAGGTATCATTAATTCCAATTAGCAGAACGGCAGCCAACGGACGCAATTGCACAACATCCGCTGCAAATCTCCGAAGGCAATACTCCGTCACATCTCCACCGATCCCTCGGTTCACTACGATTAGCCCTTTCCCACCAAAATAGGCATCGAGCTCCCAATTATGAGTGATGGAATCTCCAATAAATACGGCATCAATTGGAACTCGGTTGGTTACCAATATCTCATTCTTTACATCAAACTCGGATCGTCTACTGTCGGCAGCTACCTGAACAGAAAAGAGACCCGGCTTAACGATATCTGCTCTGTTGATTGTCATCGTCATCCTCCCTTTTCCCCATGTTAGAAGGAAAACTAATCAAAAACAATGACACGATTACAGATAATAAATGCAGCAATTATTGGTTTTGACAAGAGAAATCACACCTATCATCGAATATTAAGAATGGTAGTTAGAAAAAACCAACGCTATAGCAATTCTCACTTAAACTACCGTTCCCCGTTGTCTTGAACGTTTGTTCCCCGTTGGCGTAAATGCTCTCCGCATGCCGATATAATAATGGTTGGGTGGCAAGAGACAATGGAGAAGTTTTCATTTATTACGCTACTTCGGATACATGAATACATGTATTCATGTCGCAAACTTCCACGATTGGACAACTGGTAGTGAAAAATACCACCGTTTGAAGGTGGTCTTCGCAGTTATTATTGAACTATCGTTCTCCGTTAACGTAGTCATGGAGGATATTGTCCCGCTAACTTTTCCATTTTGAAACTCTCGTTATCCATTTGTAGAGCAGCAATGGTTCTGTAA
>JACMJI010000394.1 GCA_014380705.1 Gorillibacterium sp.
GAAGCAAAAGAAATGAAAGCAATAGAAATGTAAAAATTCCGCAATGAACCAAGGGAATGAACCAGGGGATTGAACCAAAGGATTGAACCAAAGGAATAAACCAAAGGATTGAACCAAAGGATTGAACCAAAGGATTGAACCAAAGGATTGAACCAAAGGATTGCACCTTAGAATTGTCACTTAGGATTGACTCCTTTGGATTGAAAGAATAGGGACGCAATGTGGATATAGTTATCCACACCCCCTGTGGGTACAGTGGATAAGTGTGGTTTTTCCTTGTAAATTGCCCAGTTGGATTGTGAATAAAAACGAGGTGGAAGCAAAAACCAGTACTTGTGGACAATGGGGATAAACTGTTAGTAACATATAAAAAAGCAGGTAGACGCTGATTAAATCAACGTCTACCTGCTGTGTATAAGGTTGTGGATAAATTATTCCATCAAGGTTTCCCATTCGGCATAAACATTTTCCAACTCTTGCTTGGCTTTCTCTAGACCTGTGCTCTTCTCCAGAACGAGAACGTAGTCATTAAAAACCTCAGGGGAGGCCAATTGCTCCTCTAGAGCCGCAATGTCAGCTTCGTACTGAGCAATATCTCGCTCCAATTGCTCCAGTCTCCGCTGGCGATTGCGATCCTCTCGTTTGGCCTGCTTGTCCGCTTGAAGATCACCACTCCCCGTGCTCCGGTTGGTTGTACTTGCTTGATTTGCACCCCGCATATTCATTAACTGCTCGGCCGAGATCTCCGCTTGCTCTCGCTTTTTCTCCAAATAATCGTCGTAGTTGCCAAGAAAGCTTTCTATACCGTTTGGATTCAGTTCAAGAATACGCTCCGACATTTTGTTCAAAAAATACCGGTCATGGGATATAAAGAGCAGGGTCCCTTCATAATCGATGAGGGATGATTCCAATACTTCCTTGCTATAGAGATCCAAATGGTTAGTAGGTTCATCAAGAATAAGAACATTGGCATTCATAAGCATGAGCTTGGCGAGTGATACCCGGGATTTTTCCCCGCCGCTTAGAGCAGCCACCCGCTTAAACACATCTTCCCCACTAAAAAGAAAGTTGCCCAGCACCGTTCGGATACGAGCCTCCTCTAGATGAGGATAAGCACTCCACAGTTCCTCCAAAACGGTATTTTTAGGGTTTAAGTCCTTTTGCTCCTGATCATAGTATCCTAATCGAACATTGGCGCCCCAGTAAAAGCTGCCCGTATCGGCCTTTTTATGCTCAGTAAGAACCTTGAATAGCGTAGATTTGCCAATCCCGTTCGGTCCAATCAAGGCAACCGTCTCGGAGCGAGTCAGCTCAAAGCTTACATTCCGGAAAAGAGGAGCTTCATGGTCAAAGGAGACTGACATCCCCTCTGCCCTTAAGACATCCTTGCCAGTCATTCGATCAACCTCAAAAGAAAATGAAGCCTTCTTCAAATCACCTAAAGGCTTATCCAATCGATCCATCTTATCAAGAGCTTTGCGTCTGCTTTGGGCTCGCTTGGTAGTGGAGGCGCGGACAAGATTTCTTTGGACAAAATCCTCCATACGGCCAATCTCACCCTGCTGCTTCTCATATTGCTTCAACTGAGCCTCGTATTCGGAAGCCTTAATATCAACGTAACGGGAGTAATTACCCGTGTACCTTTTGGACGTGTGTCGCTCAATTTCATAGATTGCTCCAACCAAAGCATCAAGAAAATACCGGTCATGGGAGACAACGACAATGGCACCGGGATAGCCGCGGAGGTAATCCTCCAACCAGGTGAGGGTATCAATGTCGAGATGATTCGTTGGCTCATCAAGCAGGAGCAGGTCAGGTTCTTGCAGGAGCATTTTGGCTAGGGCGAGGCGGGTTTTTTGACCGCCGCTTAACGTTTCAATCCGTGTATCCTGAGGAAAATCACTGAATCCCATCCCACTTAGGATACCGCGAATTTTCGCCTCGATGGCATAGCCGCCTTTTTCCCGAAACCATTCAGAACGCGTAGAATAGCGATTCAAGGTCTCCTCGTATCGTTTTGAATCACCGATTAGCACCGGGTCAGCCATGGCTACCTCTAAATCTCGCAGCTCTTGCTCTACGCTAAGCAGATCGGAGAAAACGGCAAGGGTCTCCTCACGAATGGTTTTATCGGTATTAAGACCGCTGTTTTGGGCTAAATATCCTATCGTTGTTTCCTTAGATATAAACATATCGCCACTGTCATATGACATTTCCCCGGCAATAATCTGCAGAAAAGTCGATTTTCCTGCACCGTTTATGCCTACTAGTCCGATTTTTTCCCGTTCATTAACGAGCATCGTTATATTGGAGAGTACGGCGCGGACACCGTAGCTCTTGCAGATGTTTACCGCTTGCAGCAACATGATTGACTTATCCCCCAGCTTCAAGATAGGCGTCTGCCTCTTTAACAGTTTACCTGAAACAATGGAAAAGCAGAAGCACTGTAAACCGCTTAGAGAAAAAAATCCTTAACCAGACGATGCTTTTGATTCATGAGACCCTGTGATACAATAGAACTATCTATGCATTTGTTATTTGTGCCAGGTCATTCTATTCCACATCGGTTAACGCACGACGCTATAGGAAGCCCGACAGGTGTTTATCTTTTGAAGAGAGAGGCATTAGCGGATGAGTTGTGCAGACAGCAAATCACTTCTTCGCCAGGACATGCTTCGGCTTCGTTCGGCGTTGCCCGAGGAGATCCATCACCTCAAATCAGAAGAAATCAGTAGAAGAACGGTTGAATTCATCCGTGCGGTATCCCTTCGTGACGATTCTATCGTTCTAATCTACATGCCTCTTCACCCAGAGGTGGATAGCAGACCTGTGATCGAGTGGCTCTGGCGTGAAGGAATACGAACGGCAGCCCCTGTAATACGCCGGAATCCGCGAAATTTGGAATGGAGACTGATTACAAGTGATGCAGATCTGCAGCTTGGCGTCTGGGGAATTCGCGAACCAAAACCATCATGTCCCCCTGTGGAGGATATGGGGCAGGTTTCTCTTATTTTAATACCAGGTCTAGCCTTTGATCCGAGTGGGGGCAGGCTGGGTTATGGAGGCGGCTATTACGATCGCTTTCTTGAGAAAATGCCTAAGAACAAGAACACAGAACATATACGTTCACCGAAGCTAGCGATGGCTTTTGACTTTCAGGTCGTACCTCAGATACCTATGGATGAGCATGATATCTTCATTGATTTGGTGATTACAGAAAAGCATATTTATCATTCAAGTCAAGCCTGAACAGAATAAATAAATTCTAATCTTATAAATTCTAATTTATTGCTTCAATAGAAAGTGAGGAGACTTTACCATGGGCTGGAAAATAGCGATTTTGACAGCCAGCGACAAGGGTGCCCGCGGCGAGCGGGAGGACACAAGTGCCCAGGTCATTCGGGAAATTGTGGAAGAGGAGCTGGATGGGGAAATTGTCGAATATCGTGTCGTGCCCGATGAAAAAGACGAAATCATGGCTGCTCTGATCGAAATGGCGGATTACTATGGGGCGGATTTAATACTGACGACCGGTGGTATTGGAATGTCATTGCGTGATATCACACCCGAGGCAACTTTACAGGTGGTTGAGCGTTTGGTGCCTGGTATCCCCGAAGCCATGCGGCTTGCTGTCGCCCAGCGCACTCCTCACGCGATCTTGTCTCGTTCCGTCGCAGGAATACGTGGAGTATCGCTGATCGTCAACCTGCCGGGAGATCCAAGAGGGGTACATGAGAGCTTGGCTGCCATTTTAGGAGTTCTGCCTCATGCACTAAGCATGCTGGCTGGTAAGAATACGGAATTCAAAGCTTTTTTCTGAAAATGCAGCTAAAGCAATAAATTACGGCATCAGGTTCCAACAAACAATGCAGCTAAAGCAACATATATGGCATCAGGTTCCAACAAACGGCTCTGTCTATATATGGCATAGCCGTTTTGTATTATAACGGTTAGGGAAGAGTCGGACGCGGCGGCACCTTTTTCAAGGGCAGCTTGTACAAAAGCTTTAGGGGAATCATAAACTTTTAGTCATGGATCATCGGTTTACATAAGGTTAGGGTTGAGGGGATAAGGGTTATTTTTCAATTTTTAAGTGTGTAAGGACTTGCAAATTGCTATCAAAATCAGTATCATAGGAATTGTTGTTAGCACTGACGATGATTGAGTGCTAAACGCTACATATTAAAGGAGGCAGTTTTTCCATGATTAGACCTTTGGGTGATCGCGTAGTAATCGAGGCTGTAGCGAAAGAGGAAACCACCGCTAGCGGTATCGTATTGCCAGATACGGCAAAAGAAAAGCCACAAGAAGGCAAAGTTATAGCAGTTGGTAGTGGTACCCTCAAAGACGGAGAACGCATTCCGCTGGAAGTTAAGGAAGGCGACCGCATTATTTTCTCTAAATACGCGGGAACTGAAGTTAAATTTGAGGGCCGTGAACTGTTGATTTTGCGAGAGAATGACATCCTGGCTGTTTTGGGCTAAGTATTTGCTTTTGTCCTTCAGCTAGACCTTATGCATGGCAAACACACGACGCATAGTCGTCGATAGATAACACCATTTTCTAGGAGGTATATACACGTTATGGCTAAAGAAATTCAGTTTGGTGAAGATGCTCGTCGCGCGATGCTTCGCGGTGTAGACGCTCTGGCTAATGCAGTTAAAGTTACCCTCGGACCGAAAGGCCGCAATGTTGTTCTTGAGAAGAAATTTGGCAGCCCGCTCATCACCAATGACGGTGTAACCATTGCCAAAGAAATCGAACTGGAAGACGCTTTTGAGAACATGGGCGCTCAACTGGTTAAAGAAGTAGCTACCAAGACCAACGATGTTGCTGGTGACGGTACGACGACAGCTACCGTTCTTGCTCAAGCGATGATTCGCGAAGGCCTGAAGAACGTTACGGCTGGCGCTAACCCGATGGTTATCCGCCGTGGTATCGAGAAAGCGGTTAGAGCTGCTGTGGAAGAACTCGCACGCATCGCGAAGCCAATCGAAGGCAAGAAATCGATTGCTCAGGTTGCTGCAATCTCTGCTGCTGACGAGGAATTGGGCCTATTGATCGCGGAAGCGATGGAGAAGGTCGGCAACGATGGCGTTGTAACCGTTGAAGAATCGAAAGGCTTTACTACGGATCTGGAAGTCGTCGAAGGTATGCAATTTGACCGTGGCTACATTTCCCCGTACATGATCACCGACACCGAGAAAATGGAAGCCATTCTTGACGATCCTTACATCTTGATCACGGACAAGAAGATCGGCAACATTCAAGAGATTCTTCCAGTTCTGGAGAAGGTTGTTCAACAAGGACGTCCGCTCGTAATCATTGCTGAAGATGTTGAAGGCGAAGCTCAAGCAACCCTGATCGTCAACAAGCTTCGTGGAACCTTTACTTGTGTAGCTGTTAAAGCTCCAGGCTTTGGCGACCGTCGTAAAGCAATGCTGCAGGACATCTCCGCTCTGACTGGTGGTCAAGTGATCACGGAAGAGCTGGGTCTTGATCTGAAAAGCACAACGATCGATCAATTGGGCCGCGCTCGTCAAGTTCGCGTTACCAAAGAAAACACGATCATCGTTGACGGTGCAGGCGACAAGAAAGACATCGGCGCTCGCATCCAACAAATCAAAGTACAACTCGAGGATACCACTTCCGAGTTCGATAAAGAAAAACTGCAAGAACGTCTTGCTAAGCTCGCTGGCGGCGTAGCTGTTATCAAAGTCGGTGCAGCAACCGAAACCGAACTTAAAGAACGCAAACTTCGCATCGAAGATGCCCTGAACTCTACCCGCGCTGCGGTTGAAGAAGGTATCGTTTCCGGTGGTGGTACAGCATTCATCAACATCCTGTCTGCTGTAGCAGCAGTTGATGCTGAAGGTGACGAGAGAACAGGAGTTAACATTATTCTCCGTGCTCTGGAAGAGCCTGTTCGCATCATCGCTACCAATGCAGGCCAAGAAGGCTCCGTTATTGTTGAGCGTCTGAAAAAAGAAGAACTGGGCATTGGTTACAATGCTGCTACAGGCGAATGGGTTAATATGTTCGAAGCCGGTATCGTTGACCCAACTAAGGTCACTCGCTACGGAAGCTGCATTCTGCAGCGCGGAGCGAGTGACCTTAGTTGGGTCAACGATACC
>JACMJI010000395.1 GCA_014380705.1 Gorillibacterium sp.
GGCTTCTCAATCGGCTTCACATTCTCTGCCGGCTTCTCAATCGGCTTCACATTCTCTGCCGGCTTCTCAATCGGCTTCACATTCTCTGCCGGCTTCTCAATCGGCTTCACATTCTCCGCCGGCTTCTCAATCGGCTTCACATTCTCTGCTGGCTTCTCAATTGGTTTTACTTCGGTAGGCTTCTTACCTTCCACTGGGGCTGTATTGATTTTTTTTGAATTCATAGCTGTGAGACCTGTGTATGTCTTTCCCAGTATCGTTGGCGCTTTGTTAATATTGGTAGCTACACTTGTACCCGAGAAGGTAGGTCCAGTTCCGTGTGCCACATCTTTGGGGATGTAAATGGTGTTGCCCGTCATCAGAATATTTGGATTTGAGAGGTGTTTGTTTGAGTCAATTAACGTCTTAAGCGGCACCCCCCATTCTTTGGAGAGCTTCCACATTGTGTCTCCCTGCTTGACCATATGAGCATGCATGCCTTCTGGTACTGTTGTAAGTACAGAATCTGTTGGTACCTTGATTTTCATTCCTACGTCGAGCTTATCGGGATTCGACAATTGTGGATTCGCAGCAATCAGTTCATCAAGCTCCACATTGTATTTTTTAGCCAGATTATAAAGCGAATCCCCCGACTTCACTACATGGATTTTCAATACAGTTCCCTCCTTGGTTTGGTAAAACGTCCGTCAGCTTCTGGGGAAAGCTGGAACGTTATTCCATCATGTACCGGGTTCCCGCCCAGATTTCCCTTACAGTGTATGCGGGTGCATAGGCGTTTGACCCCTATCCTGCAAAAAAATATCCGTATTTAACCGAACTTTTTATTCATTTCATCTACGATTACTGTAAGTGTATGCTCGCCAAAATAAAAAAAGCTCCGACTTTCCCATTTAAGGGAGGTCGGTGCTCTTTGGTCATCCGGATTTGGTTTCATCTATACTGTAAATAACGAAGGGGGATGAAAAAATTAGTTCCCTCCCAAGGCTCCCGTCTGTTTCCAGGAATGCCGCCCCTGTTTCTCTTAAATGTCTCTAGACCTCCGCAGGCTGATAAGAATAGGTCGGGTACGAGCCAATCACGCGAACTTGGCAACCCAGTGCTTCAATCTCCGAGAAGGCAGCTTGCAGCAGAACAGAATCAAGAGATAGCTCAATGTCGATATAGAAAAAATAGCTGCCTAATCTTCTTTTGGTTGGCCGAGACTCAATCTTCGTCAAGTTGATACGACGCCACGCGAAAGCTGAGATTAATTGATGCAGAGCACCGGGATGATCCTCCGCGAGATTAACGACAATCGTCGTTTTGGTCACATGGGAAGGGGGGAGCTTTGGGCGCTCACTACCAACAAGGACAAAACGGGTAAAATTATTTGGATAATCGGTGATATCCGCCGCCAGGACATCAAGCCCATAAATCTCGGCTGCGAGCTTCGTACCGATGGCTGCAATGCCTTGCCCTTCGCTCTGACTAACGATGCGTACCCCTTCTGCTGTGCTGCTGGCACTTTCCTGCTCAACATCTGGCAGCGCTGCGCTCAGGAATTTGCGGCATTGGGCAGTGGCAACCGGAATGGATATTATCTTAGAAATCCCCTCGATAACGGGGCCCTTCATCGTCACTTCTTTATTCCGGCCGATCAGGTTCTGGACAGAGGGATATACCCACTCGGCGCGGATCGGCAGTTTGTTCTCATGAATTAACAGATCCATATGTAAATTTACGGAGCCCTCAATGGCATTTTCAATCGGTGCAACCATCCAATCCGCGTCACCTGACTCCGTTGCTTGAAAACAATCGGCAACATTCTTATAAGGGATAAAGGAATACATTTGTTCCGTTCCACGTAGAAAATGACGCACGGCTTCCTCTGATACGGTTCCCTTTGGTCCTAAAAAAGCAATCTTCTTCAAACAAAACCCTCCTTCCCAATAGCTTCCATAAAGGTAAAATGGTCACCGGAGCAAGTCAGCAAACGGACTCCCTCTGAGCTCGGCTTAAGCCATTGGAGAGATGCTCTTGTACCGGCTGCCAACAAGGTATTCGTAAGAAAATCTTCCAATTCGTCCTTACGTTCTTCTCCAGAATCAACAAGCGCGATAAGTGTTGGACCCGCACCGGACAAAGCCGCACCGAGTGCTCCATGCTCAGAAGCGCCCTTAAGCACCTCAACCATACCTGGAATCAACGCAGCACGGTAGGGCTGATGGATGACATCCTTCATCGCAAGACGAATCGACGCATAACGTCCCGTACAAAGAGCAGCAACCAGCAGATTGGAATGCCCAATATTAAAAACCGCGTCCCCCAAAGCAAGTGTTTGTGGAATAACCTTGCGGGCTTTTTCTGTAGACAGTTGAAATTCTGGAATCGCTACAACGGTTTCCAAACGGCTGTCAGGCTCCACACGGATATACTCCGCTCGCACGCCATCCCAAAAAGCAACGACCAACCCGCCAAATAAAGAGGCTCCGACATTATCAGGGTGCTTCTCAATGGAGCTCGCCATTTGAAACAGATCATCTAACGTTAAGGGGTTGCCGATCAATTCGTTGGCAGCAGCAAGAGCGCCCACGATCGCCGCAGCACTGCTGCCAAGTCCCCGGGTAAGCGGAATATCGCTGTAAATCGAAATCTCAAGCTCCGGAACAGCAACACCTGCCCGCACAAAAACCTGCTGAGCTACGGTATAGAGTAAGTTACTCTTGTCCACAGGCAATCCCTTGGTCTGTTCTCCGTATAGGTGGATCTTCGTTTGCGGTGCAGCGCTCATCTCAATCCAGGCATAAAGTTCAAGTGCGAGTCCCAGCGAATCAAAGCCTGGTCCTAGATTGGCTGTACTGGCAGGAACTTTGATCAAGACGGTTCGACTTTCAGTAGGGCATGTCTTCATGGTTTATCTCCTTACATGATATACACTTCGTTATATTAACCTTCAACTCGATAGACGCTGCGGATTTCGCGAACCACCTCTAGATCTTTGAACTGAGCGATGACATGGTTCATGGCCGCTTTATTGGCGATATGCGTAATCACAATAATCTCAGCATTTGGATTTGTTGCATTTGGATGCTGGAATACTGACTCCAGGCTTACATTATAGTCGGCAAAAACCTGGGTAATTCGAGCGAGTACACCCGCTTTGTCTGCAACATTCAATAACAAAAAGTACTTGGAATCAATCTGTTCATCCTTGATCAGTTTTTTCTCGCGATAGGCAGGTGGAAGCTTAGAACCGTTTGTTCCAAGACGCATATTTCTGGCCACGGATACCAGGTCGGCCACAATGGAGGTAGCCGTCGGCATCTCCCCCGCTCCCGGTCCATAAAACATCGTTTCTCCCACCGCTTCTCCATTAACGTAAACGGCATTATATACACCACCTACGCTTGCCAGAGGATGATTAAGCTTGATCATCGTCGGCTGAACGCTGACACTTATTGAATCACCCTTGCGCTCAGCGATCCCAAGGAGCTTGACCTCGTAGCCCAATTTTTTACCATAAGCGATGTCCTCCTTGGTAATTTGGGAAATGCCCTTTACGCTCAGATCCGACAGTTCCACGTTCACATTAAAACCAAGCTTAGCAAGTATCGTCATTTTACGAGCAGCGTCCAGCCCCTCAACATCTGAGGTTGGATCGGATTCGGCGTATCCAAGGTCCTGCGCTTCCTTTAAAACATCCCCGTATGCCGCACCTTCTTGACTCATCTTGGTCAGTATGTAATTGGTGGTTCCATTAACAATCCCCATAATCTTCGTAATCCGGTCTGATGAGAAGCCGTCTGTCAACGTCCGAATAATCGGAATTCCTCCAGCAACACTAGCTTCATACATCATATCGCATTTGTATTTTTGCGCGAGCTCCATAAGCTCTGTGCCATGTAAGGCTACGACGTCCTTATTGGCGGTTATGATATGTTTACCGTTACAAAGGGCTGTCTTCAAATATTCCTTGCTCGGTTCGATTCCCCCTAATACTTCAATAATAACGTCAATTTCCGGATCATTTAAGATGTCCTCAACGTTATCTGTTAGTTTAATCGGATCAATTGGGATGTTTCTTTCTTTGTCCAGGCATTTTACAAGGATGCGTTTAATTTCTATAGATGTCCCTACTTGCCGCGCGA
>JACMJI010000396.1 GCA_014380705.1 Gorillibacterium sp.
AAGAAGAAACCATGAAGCTTTTCCAACAAAACAATGTTAATCCAATGGCTGGTTGTTTTCCGATCTTTATTCAAATGCCTGTGCTTTTGGGATTATATCATGCGATATTTCGTAACTTGCATATTCATGAATATAAATTTCCCTGGCTTCAATTGGGAACGCCGGACCTATGGATATTACCAACGATAGCCGCTTTGACGACTTTCCTACAATCGAAGTTAATGCCAAAGCAGCCTGGTCCACAAGCGAACATGATGCAGACCATCATGCTGATTTTCCCGGTTATGATCTTCTTCATGTCTAGGAGTTTTGCGTCAGCACTTCCTCTTTACTGGATTTATACCAATACGTTCACGATTGTTCAGAACCTCATTATTTATCGGGATAGGAAACCCGCACTTGCTTCTGGGCCAGTGGGTTCAGTAGAAGTTGTGAATCCAGGTAAATCACAAGGTAAGAATAATGCTCGGACGTCAGTTTCTGGCAAAGCAAACAAATCATCCGGAAAATCGACGAAAAGACCGTCTAAATAATAGGGGTGGTACCGATCATATGAAGAAGATAGTGGTCACAGCGAAAACGATTGAAGAAGCAGTCAAACAAGGTATTCTGCAACTGAATACGACAAAAGATCGTGTCAAGATTACGGTATTGGAGCAGCCAACTAAGGGTTTACTCGGAATCTTTGGTGTTAAACCGGCAAAGGTTGAGCTAGAGAAAGTTCCTGACGCCTATGAAGAGGTAGAGCTGTTCCTTTTGGACGTGTTTCGCACGATGGCACTAGACGTTAAGATCGAGCAGATTACGAATGGTGACGGAACTTTAATCAATCTCACTGGGCCCGAGCTCGGCATTCTGATCGGACGCCGGGGACAGACGCTTGATGCCCTACAGTATTTAGTCAACATTGTGGCTAACCGCTACTCAACTTCACACATCCGTGTCATCCTGGATGCGGAGAAGTTTCGCGAGCGGCGGATGAAAACACTTGAGGATTTATCTTCTCGTCTTGCACAACGGGTCATAAAGACTCGTAAAGAAGTTATACTGGAGCCTATGCCAGCGCAGGAGCGAAAGATTATTCACGCTCACCTGCAGAATCACTCGGCAGTTAAGACTTACAGTAAAGGTGATGAACCGAATCGGCGAATTGTCATCGCGGTTCGTTAATCTCCCAGCTGTATAATAAAATGGTTACTTTATGAATCAGACGCAATGACTTGGGGATTTAACGGGTCATTGCGTATTTTTTTCTATGTCAGTATGGATAAACGTGATAAAGGTTTATTTGATTCCGCATCAATAAAACGCACAGCGTCTAGATGATACTTGATGGTGATGATCTCTATTTAGATAGGAGGGCCTGACTTTGATTTCTGAAACAATTGCTGCTATATCGACTCCCTTAGGTGAAGGAGGGATTGCTGTGATCCGCGTAAGTGGTGTTGATGCAATCGCTTTTTCGAACCAGATCTTTCAGCCTACCGGGAAGCTTTCAGCTGCTGAAAGCCATACTGTTCATTACGGCCACATTGCGGATCCTGCTTCTGGTGAAATTGTTGAGGAAGTATTGGTCACCGTTATGCGTGGACCACGTTCTTTTACGATGGAGGATGTTGTTGAAATAGGTTGCCATGGTGGATTAGTGTCTGTACGGAGAGTGCTTGATCTCATCTTACAGACCGGTGTTCGCATTGCTGAGCCTGGTGAATTCACGAAACGAGCGTTTCTTAACGGAAGAATAGATTTGGCTCAGGCTGAAGCGGTTATTGATCTGATTCGGGCAAAGTCGGACAAAGCCCAAAAATTAGCGTTTAAACAAGTAGAAGGTTCATTATCCAAGCATATTAAGCAGCTTCGCTATCATCTTGTGGAGCTGATGGCCCATATAGAAGTAAACATTGACTACCCCGAGCACGATATTGAGGAAATGACCAATGGTTACATTCGTGAGAAATGTGAGGACGCAATAAAGATCGTAAGGAAGCTTTTGAAATCAGCAGGAGAAGGGAAGCTCATCAGGGAAGGCATTATGACTGCCATTATTGGCAGACCCAATGTTGGGAAATCCTCTTTGCTCAATGCATTGGCTCAGGAGAATCGCGCCATTGTAACGGATGGTCAGTTCCTCCCCGTGGATCGGTTTCTTCATGGTTCGATCCTAGACCAATGCGCGCCGATGTAACGGAGAATCGACTGAAACAAAATCCCGAACGGCAAAAACCCAGCCGAACTCAATTTCGGCTGGGCTGATTAATCCGCGCGCTTAG
>JACMJI010000397.1 GCA_014380705.1 Gorillibacterium sp.
ATCGCTAGCTGCCCGGCTCTTTTTTCTGTTTTGACACCGCATCGGTAAACGCAGGACGTGGTTGACTCGTTACAAGCGTTTATTTAGTGTCACAGATCATTATGTATTTGCGTTGTACAGAAGGGATGTTTCATGTTTTTATGAATAAACGCTGGTTAAACATCATGCTGATCCTGTTTGGAGCGGCTAGCTATGGTTTATTATCTCCGATGATTAAACTTGCTTATAGTGGCGAATGGAAGGGGATGCAGCTAATCACCAGCCAAACGACCATGGGTATGCAGATTACCTCCAGCCAAATGACGATGGGGACCGTGATGATTTGGCTTCTCGTGGCAGTAATGCCATCAACCTGGGCTAATCCTTTTCGTGGACCCTGGATAAGGTTAGCGCTAAATGGAATAATCGGGTTAGCTCTGACCAACCTTTTTATCAATGCTGCACTTTTGGAACTAGATGCTACCCTATGTATCGTTTTATTGTTTCAATTTACATGGATTACCGTTCTTCTGGATGCTTGGTTTAATAAGAAATTACCAAACCGCTATCAATGGTTCGCAATCGCCATCATCCTCGCTGGAACCTTGTTGGCTGTGGGTATTTCCGGCGTTGGGCTTGCAAGTGTCAGTCTTAAAGGGATTTTCCTTGGCCTTGCTTCTGCTGTTAGCTATAGTTGCCTGCTTTTTTTCACTGGACGTATTGAAACGACCCTGCATCCATTAATGAAGTCGGCGTTCATGTTAACGGCAGCGTTGCCAATGATTTATATTTTTCAGCCACCTAACTTTTTCTTTCAACCCGGTGGAGGCACACTTGTTCTGTGGGGGCTTCTACTCGGAATTCTTGGGCAAGTTATCCCAACTGTCCTTTTTAACATCAGTATTCCCAAAGTGGGGAGCTCACTATCTGCTATGCTCGGTGCTGTCGAGCTTCCTGTTGCGATGATAACAGCCTTTCTCCTTCTGAAAGATCATATTTTTCCAATGCAATGGGTTGGTATGGTGGTAATTATTGGTGGAATTCTTGTGTCAGAAAAGAAGATGAAGGTTGTTAAAACGCTTGACTAATATTTCACTGACTTAAAATGTCATATGATAATGGGGAGAATAACTTGAGCACCGGAGGAATGCCATTGAAGGATATGGAGACGCGGCTTGCTAAGCTGGCTCGAAGTGGGGACCGGATGGCTTTTGCAGGTCTGGTGGATCTGTACAAGGATAAAATGTTTCATCTTGGCTATCGTATGCTGGGATCCCCTCATGAGGCGGAGGATGTCGTGCAAGAGACTTTTTTGCGTGTATATACGAACCTCGACCGATACGATGAGTTTCAGAAGTTTTCCACCTGGATCTACCGCATAGCGACAAATCTATGTATTGATCGGCTGCGAAAACGTAAGGCGAGCTATTCACTGGACGCAGAGATGCCGGACGGTGAAGGAGCGGATTGGTATTCCCTACTACCCAGCCAACAAGCAACTCCTGAGGAGCAGACCATGCTGACAGAAACCCAGGAGTCTATTCGTAAAGCCATAAACACGTTGCCAGAAAAATATAAGTCCGTCGTTATCCTTCGCTATTTGCAGGATATGTCACTCCAGGAAATTGGAGATGTGCTCGACATGCCAGTGACAACGGTAAAGACAAGGGTACACCGTGGACGGGAGTTTTTACGCAAAAAACTGCAATCCGAATACGGGGGAAAATTTTTTTGAAACATTAAGCTCCAGTCGACGTATGTACATCGTAGAGAACATGAAGAAAGGAGTGGCCCACGTATGAATTGTGAAGAAGCCCTCCATCATATGCATGAGTATTTAGACGGAGATCTGAATCATGTGGAAACCGTCACCTTAAAGAAGCACATGCTCACTTGTCCCGAGTGCAATCGATTTTTCCGTGAGTTGGAAATGACAGAAGCACTGATCAAGAATACGACCTCGGAGCCCACACCTGAAGGCTTGACAGAGAGAATCATTAATAGCCTCCCCGTTCGCCCTAAGCGGCAATCATGGTTTCAATGGGTTAGGCGTCATCCGGCCATTTCAGTCGCTTCCGTTTTTCTCTTTGTTATGCTAGGCAGCTTCCTGACGATGTGGAACCAAGACCTCGAGCTTACCGTTAAAGGGAGTAATTTGGACCAGTTGATCATTGGTGACGATACCGTTTATTTACCTATTGGCAACCATGTTGCCGGGAACTTGATGGTTCGTGGAGGAAATGTAAAGATTGATGGGCAATTGGATGGTAATTTGGTCATTGTAGATGGAAGTTTCCAAACCGCCTCAACAGCTAATATTTCGGGTAAAATCTATGAGATTAATCAAGCAGCGGAATGGCTCGTCTATCAGATGAAAGAAATTTTTATTCCTGCCGCACAGTAAGCTACTTATCCAAGCCTCCCTGGTATGGACAGGGGAGGCTTTTTGCCGAAAATATGTTATCATATAGAAAATTGTTATAAATGCTCACAGTAAAGAAAGAGCTGTGAGGGTTGTGATGGGGGACATTTGGGATGGACTTGACGGCGTTCACCTTAGGGGATACCGTAAAAGAAATCGTTGATATATTGATTGTTAGTTACATCGTTTATCAACTTCTCATTTTGTTGCGTGGCACAAGAGCTATCCAACTAATGAAAGGTATCATTATTGTTGTGGCTGTATGGGCGTTCAGTATTTGGTTTGACTTGGACACGCTTCAGTGGCTGATGAATCAGATGTTTAATATCGGGGTGATCGCATTGATCATCATTTTTCAGCCTGAGCTGCGTCGGGCGCTGGAGCAGCTTGGTCGTGGCCGCATGTTTAGCCGTACGACAGCTGAAGAGGATCAATTGGTATCCCAGCGAATCGGACAACTACTCAAGGCGGTTAACTACTTATGCAAGCGCAAGATTGGCGCCCTCATTGTATTTGAACGGGAAACGGGATTAAATGAATATATTGAATCGGGAATACGTATCGGAGCAGAGCTAAGCTCAGAGATTCTGATTAATATTTTTATTCCAAATACACCGCTTCATGATGGAGCGGTCATTATTCGCCAGAACCAAATCGTTGCGGCAGCTTGTTATCTGCCGCTTTCAGAGAATCCTTTTATCAGCAAGGAACTGGGGACCCGGCACCGAGCAGGCATAGGCGTAAGTGAGATGTCTGACGCTATATCCATCATTGTTTCAGAGGAAACCGGTTCCGTTTCATTGGCAATTAATGGGCTTGTTGTTCGCGATATTAAGGAAGAATCTATGATTTCTAAATTATATGAAGAACTCCGTCCGAAGCGAAAGACGGTAGAGCGGAAACCCTTTTACAAATGGAAGGGGTGGAATCGCTAGTGGATAGATTCCTGCGAAATAACAACATGGTGAAAGCTGCCGCCTTACTTATCGCTCTTCTGCTTTGGTTCGTCGTTCGACTCGGTTCCAATGAACCCGTCCAGCGGGTGTCAAATGAAGTCGTTAGTGAGACAGTCAGCAATGTTGCGATCATCCCGGTATACGACAATGTTCAGTATGCGGTTATGTCTATTGAGCCTAAAGAGGCTACAGTGGATATGACTTGGAAGGAGTCAGCTTTCCGTCGTTCAAGTTTTTCCAATCTTCAGGTTGAGGCGGATCTGACCAATCTGACTGAGGGAGAGCATGATGTCGTTCTTCAGGTGGTTGGGATTTCAAATAACATTATAACAACGATTAAGCCCTATAAAGTCAAGGTAAGAATAGAGAAAATCCAACACAAGCAGGTACCGGTGGAGATTACAACAACAGGAAGTCCATCGGAGGGATATAAGGCAGCCCAGCCCGTTATTCGGCCGAATCGTGTGAGTATTTCGGTTCCGCAAAGCATGGTGGATCAGGTGAACTCTGCGCAAGCACAAGTGAGTATAGATGGGGCGAAAGAAACCATTATCAAGCAGGTTAAGCTAACGGTATATGATTGGAATGGGAGACCAATGGAAGGACAGGTCACACCACAGGTTGTCGATGTAGAAATTCCTATTACCAGTCCCTTTAAGCAGATGCCGATTCAGGTAAAGTTAATAGGTGAGCCTGCTGAGGGCTATTCTGTAGCCTCCTTAAGTCAGGAACCAGAGACTGTCACGGTCTATGCGGCTCAGGATATTCTGAATAAGATGGATTTATACGGAGGCCTGGAGCTTGATTTGAGTGGTTTTAAAGAAACACGGAAGCTCGATCTAGTGGTGCCGCTTATACCGGGGGTTGCAAGTGTAGAACCGACTGCGATTAAGGCAACGGTGGAAATCGTTCCGTCTGAACAGAAGCTCTTGGAGCAAGTGCCCGTAACATTAACCGGACAATCCAATGATTATATCTATAACCTTGCTGCAGAGAATATAAGTATTAATATGAACTTGATTGGCGCACCAACCGTTCTAAACAATGTAAGGATTCAGGATGTTCAAGCTACCGTCGATCTTAGTAATCTTGGTCCAGGTGTGCATGACCTTCCAGTAATCGCGAATCTACCTCTTTTCGTGAAAAATCAAAACTCTGATGTAACCGTGAGAGTGGAGATTGTAACGGCTGCTAACTCTGGATCTGTAGTCAAATCTCCTTCGCCAGAGAAGACGCCTGCCAAACTGCCAGTGAGCAGCACTCCATCCGCGGGTCCAGAAACAAGTAATAATCCAACAAGTACGCCAACGCCTACACCAGCAGATACGCCTGTTATCGTGCCATCCGCTTCAACGGCTCCAGGTGTGAAGGACGAGGATGAGCCTGCGTAATCAAAAGCAGCGCATTCGTGAATGATGACCAGCACCAATATTTTATTAAGTGTTTATAGATCAAGGATATGAAGAGAGGGGCAAGTGTTAGATGGGGAAATATTTTGGAACAGATGGGGTTCGCGGGGTAGCCAATCAGGAGCTTACACCTGAGCTTTCTTATAAAGTGGGTCGGTGTGGTGGTTATGTGCTTGCTAAGGGATCGGACCGCCCGCTCGTTGTTATCGGTCGTGACACACGTATTTCAGGTCATATGCTCGAAGCAGCGCTCGTGTCAGGTTTATTGTCGATCGGCGCAGATGTCGTTCAGCTTGGTGTCCTATCGACGCCTGGGGTCGCCTATTTAACTCGTAAGTTGGGTGCAGCTGCTGGTGTTATGATATCTGCCTCCCACAATCCTGTAGAGGATAATGGAATCAAGTTTTTTGGGGGGGACGGCTTTAAGTTATCCGACGAAACGGAGCTGGAAATTGAACAGCTTATGGACGCAGCGGTAGACGAACTTCCTCGACCTGTGGGTGGAAGCTTAGGAACATTAACGATTAATCATGAGGCCAAGTTTCAATACAGTGAGTTTTTGAAGACAACTGTCACATCAAGCTTTACGGGGTTAAAGATTGTATTGGACTGTGCGAATGGGGCAGCGTTCGAATTGGCCCCTCGTTTGTTTCGCGAGCTTGGAGCGACGGTCATTGAGACTGGAACTACACCCGACGGTCTTAATATTAACAAGAATTGTGGGTCAACCCATCCAGAAGCTCTAGCGGTAGAAGTGCTCAAGCATCAAGCCGATCTTGGTTTCTCCTTCGACGGAGATGCGGATCGACTGATTGCGATCGACGAGAACGGTGAAGAAGTGGATGGAGATTACATCCTCACGATACTTGGCGATGCGATGAACCGCAGTGGCCAATTGAAGAATGGTACCGTAGTTACAACGGTAATGGCTAACCTGGGCTTTTTTAAAGCAGCACGTCAATTAGGGCTAAAAACAGCACAGACGGCTGTTGGTGACCGTTATGTCATGGAAGAAATGCGCAAAGGCGGCTTTAATCTCGGTGGGGAGCAGTCGGGGCATGTTATTTTTCTTGACCACATCACAACGGGTGACGGGATGCTAACTGCACTCCAATTAGCAGATACGCTTACTCGCTCAGGCGGGCAAAAACTAAGTGAACTTAAGCAGAAAATGGCGAAGTTTCCACAGGTTTTGGTCAACGTTCGGGTGGCAGACAAATCGAAGCTGATGGATAACACAGCTATCGAACAATCGATCAAGCAGGTTGAAGATCAACTGGGTGAGGACGGACGTGTGCTCGTACGCCCTTCTGGAACGGAATCCTTGATCCGCGTTATGGCGGAGGGTCCAGATAAAGCACAAATCGAGGCCTATGTGAGTACAATTGTTGGCGTGATTGAGCAGGAGTTGTGCTAACTTTCCATAAGTAGAGTTGATGATAGTGTGTAATAGATAGATAGATAGATAGATGATGACAAAACATTTGATTTGCAAGCCAGATGATGTCGAACAATTGAAGTTGACGGTGAAACTTATTTCCCGGGAATTATTTTGTCGACTGGGTGTCGGATAAGGAAGAGTTAAAATGGTCAAGAAAAAGACCATGCTAGTTAAAGGTTTTAAGGCATCTCCATTCCATGTTTGATGTGGAATGGAGATGCCTTTCTTGATATCATAGAACTTACAGGTTTCCCCATTCTAAACATTAAGGAGTTTACAAGTTTTAGGGTTACCGTATCTAGCTATAATTAAATGTATAGCTATTATCAGTAGCGTTGCATAAACGCTGGCACGGGGATGTCACAACCATCTGAAAACAAGCATTTGTAGATAAGAGAGATAACTAAAAGGGCTCTCTTGCTCAATTAGCTATTGTCTAAATATTAGTTTAACTAGTGGTTTAACTAGCTAATTACTGATGTTTAACTAGCTAAGTACCGACGTTTAACTAGCTAATTACTGATGTTTAACTGGCTAAGCACTGACGTTTAACTAGCTAATTACTGATGTTTAACTAGCTAAATACCGACTTTTAACTGGCTAATTACTGATGTATAACTAGCTAAGCACTGACGTTTATCTCACTCTACACCTGTTTCTTATCGCCGTATTGACGTTCGATTCGGTTTTCAGTTTATTGCTGCCCGAAGCTGGTTCCATTTGGCTAAAATTAGACCATAGCTCTTCTCGTTGCGTTAGTGGCGGAATAATAGATGGAAATTTCCCGTTAAAATGATTAGAAAACTCCATAAACCTATATTTAAATGGATTTCCCCATCTATTTCAGATGATTTTGTCCAAACTAAATGAAAAATCCAAAAATAACTGGATAAATCCATCTATAATGTCTCAAGATGTTATCACGGTTCAAATTAGCGTGCATTTTCCATCTATTTCAATTCTAACAAGGAAGATTACGACTAAGAGCCAGCTTTATCAACAAAATTACATGACAACTTTAATGCAATGCTACTGAAATATTATTTAAGGTTCACATGCCACATCGGTAAGCGCACGCACAAAAGGATGCCGACATGTGTTTATCCTGGAGCACATATCTCATCCAAGGGAGGTCGATTGGTTGGAACGGACCTTCTAGATAGGAGGGTTTTTTGATAAAATGCCCAACTACAGAGTAGACACAAAAAACCTCACTCCCACTTCTTCAAGTGGAGGGTGAGGTTTCGTTTATTTATTGTTCGGCTGTTTAACGATTATTTTAGATTGTCCATTGATCATGGACAATTGCTGTGACATACCAGTTGCCATTGTATGGGGCGAATACGATACGGAGGCTGGACCAGTCATGGCCGTCATACTGGGGATCGAAGCCGTTAAAGTGGTATTCAACGGTAATAAACGTACTAGGCGGGTAGATGTTGAATATATTATTGGTCATATTTCCTTTGCCAACGGAGGTATTGTAGGTGACACTTGGTGCGGTTGCAAAGGGATGATCATAGACAAATTTGCCCCAATAGGCGGCAAAGGTAAGATTGATTGGTTCACCGGAGCCGTCATAATTTCCCCAATTCATAACTGTAGGGGATGAAAGCAAAGTGGCCAAGTTCGTTGGTGTGATACGCTGATCATTGACTGGATCAATGAAGGAGTAAGGAGAAAACTGAATGCCATCTACGGGATGGGCGAGTTGGGCAAGTTGACTGTCATCCTGTTGCTGCAAAGCAGCAATAACCTCGGCAGTGCGTTGTTCAATTACCTGCTGAGCGACCTGTGGATCCTCATAAGAAGAAGGTGCTGTCGCTACAGTGGTTGGTGAAGGACTAGGACTCGCAGTTTCCGCAGGTGTAGCTGTAGCCACAGGACTTGCTGTTTCTGCACTTGCCACAGGTGAGCTTGAGGCTGAAGCAATGGGAGAAGAGGTCGCCGCCTGTTCTTTGGAACAAGCGCTAAATAGAATTAGG
>JACMJI010000398.1 GCA_014380705.1 Gorillibacterium sp.
GCCATGGGCGGCATCACGGCCGCGATGCAAAGCAAAGCGCAGCGGCTCCAGCAGAGTCGCTTCACCATCGCGCTGTTCGGTGCCTTCAGCGCGGGCAAGTCATCGCTCGCCAACGCCCTCTTGGGTGAACGGGTGCTACCCGTTTCACCCAATCCGACTACGGCTTCGATCAACCGGATTGCTCCACCTGACGAAACGTATCCCCACGGGACCGTTATCGTCCGAATGAAGCCATCCGGATACTTGCTTACGGAGGTAAATTACTCCCTCCGCAAGCTGGATCTTCCTGGCGGGAGCTGGCAGGAATGTTTACGCAGCCTCGATCGCATAGAGGGGAGCCAGACTACGTTCGCTGGCCAAACGCATCTTGTCTTCTTACATGCTGTCCGTAAAGGGTACGCCCAGATGTTTGGACGCCTGGGGACAGAATTTATTACGGGCATGGAGCAATTTGCCTCCTACACAACAGATGAAAGCTTAGCCTGCTTTGTAGAATGGGTGGAGCTTCGCTACGATTGCCCATTGACTAGGCAAGGGGCTATTCTAGTCGATACGCCGGGTGCAGATTCCATTAATAGTCGGCACACAGGGGTTGCTTTTGATTACATCAAAAATGCAGATGCCATTCTGTTTGTAACTTATTACAACCACGCATTCTCCCGAGCAGATCGAGAATTTTTACTTCAGCTAGGTAGAGTGAAGGATGCACTAGAGCTTGATAAAATGTTCTTTGTTATCAATGCGTCTGATCTTGCTGTCGACTCTCAAGAGCTTGCTGGGGTACGCCAGCATGTAGAGGCTAATCTGCTTATGCATGGAGTCAGAAATCCACAGCTTTACGCCATATCAAGCAGGCAAGCGCTTATGGATAAATTGAATGCTAGCTTTCCGCAGATGGAAAACTCAAGCTTTACTGAATTCGAGGAAGCGCTCCATGCTTTCACTTTTGGAGAAATGATCAATCAAACCGAGCTTTCCGTTCGGCTTGATCTTCGCCGTGCCAAGGCTGCCTTGGATGAGCGTTTGCAGATGGCGCAGGAGAGTGGTGAACAGAAGGCCCGGGACAAAGCTGCCATCCAAGCTAAGACGCTTCTGATTAGGGAGCAGCTAGAGCAGAGCTTGCACTTTGATCAGGATAAGCCGGGGCTGAGTAAAGAGCTGACAGAGCTTTTCTATTATATTTATCAACGATTTACGTTTCGCTTTGGCGAGCTTTATGGAGCATGCTTTAACTCGTCAACGCTTAGAGAAGACGTTCAAGATAGCAAACAAGCTCTGTATGCTGCATGGCAGGAGCTAACCGAAAGATTATCCTACACACTCTCTCAAGAGGTATTGGTCGCCACGCTGCGAATGGAAGGCTTTCTAAATCGCAAGCTGAGGGAATATGAGAAAAGAGCCATCGCGCTGATATCAAGCTCTTTTGCAGGTTACATGGAGCAGGCGGACAATACTTGGACATTTCCCATCCCAGCCGTTGAAGAAAATGTACCGTTGACAGAGGCGGATCTAAGATGGCTTTCGCGGATGTATCGAAATGGAAGGTCGTTCTTCGAGGGTGGGGGAAGGGAAGAGCTGCGCCAAGCTTTAGAGAGTAAGATATCCCCTGAAGTGAATAATTATTTGGAAAAACACCGAAGGTTGCTGGAAGAATTCTACGTTGTAAAGCAGGCGGAAGCAAGCAAAAAAAACCAACTCCAAATGCTGGAAAGTCTTGATGAATATGCGTTAGGACTCGTATCTGCCCTTGCATTGGATACCGATATACGAGGTCTTGAGATTAAATCCAAGCATCTTGCTAGCAGACTTTTTACCCTATTCGAGCATTCACCGGATGCCCTCGACCATTCCCGATGATTTAAAAGAGAACCGCCGATTACAGGCGGTTTTTTCGCATTTTAACCGTTTATGGGCGATATTCGGCTATTTAGTCCAATTGCTGTTCCAGTGGCTTGGTGGTAATATTCAGAAAGTCATTAAACAAATGAGAAAAGACTTGTTATTGACAGACCTAAAGGTTAGTCGATTTTATTATTTAGCAAGTCATTCACAACATGATTTCCGGTGGGAGGGTTGTACCGCATGAACGTTTTTAAACAGCTTAAGGAGTACTACTGGCACGAGAAAAAACTGCTTTTCGCATCTATTTTTTGCATGATATGTGTTACTGCACTTGGTCTTGTCTATCCAAACTTGCTTCGATACTTAATTGACGATGTCATCCCGAATAATCGTTATAATCAAGTGCCGTATCTAGCTATTGGTGTTATTGGCGTTATTGCCATTAAAGGGGTTTTTCAATTTATAACGGGCTTTACCGGGGGCAGGCTTGGGAACTGGGTTGCGTTTAACTTAAGAAACAAGCTGTATGATCGCCTTCAATTTTATTCTTTTCAATATTACGACAAAGCTCGTACCGGGGATCTTATGTCCCGAATGACTGCTGATTTAGAAGCGATTCGCCAATTCATTGGCTTTGGCTTCGCCCAATTTCTTAACGTGTTTCTGATGATTATCTTTGGCTCCACGATGATGGCTACGCTTAACTGGAAGCTTACCTTGGTTACCTTGGTTACGATGCCATTTCTGGCTTTCACCGCGATGAAGTTTGAAAAGAACATTCACCCTGCCTATCGTCGGGTGCGGCAATCGATGAGTAGTCTGACGACAGCAGCACAAGAGAATATCACGGGTGTTCGTACGGTTAAATCTTTTGCTAGAGAGCCCCATGAGGTAGAGAAGTTTGCTGTTCGCAGTGAAGAATATATGGCGAGCAACCTGGTAACATCGAACTTATGGGCAAGATTCTTTCCGGTTATGGAGCTTTTTGCTAACTTGGCTGTGGTTGTACTGCTTGGAACGGGGGGTTACTTCGTTATTCAGGGCTCCATGAAGACAGGGGAATTGATCGCTTTCTTCAGCTTGATCTGGTACATAGTCGGGCCGCTCTGGGGACTTGGTTATCACATCAATAACTTTACTCAGTCAAAAGCAGCCGGTGAGCGGATTCTTGAGCTGATCCACCAATATATCCATGTGAAAGATAGAGAAAAGACGGTTGATCTTGATCTGAATAACGTCAAGGGACATGTACAATATGAGCAAGTAACCTTCTCTTATCCAGATAAGAAGCCGGCACTTACCAATTTCACTCTGAATGCGGATGCTGGAAAAGTTATCGGTTTTCTTGGTGGAACCGGAGCCGGGAAGACCACAGTGGTCAATCTGTTGATGCGCGCCTACAATGTGAAGGAAGGTCGAATTCTGCTTGATGGGGTTGATATTCGCGATCTCAAGCTGGAGGATTTACGCAAGCAGATTGCAATCGTATTCCAGGAAACCTTCTTGTTCTCCTCCTCTATTCGCAACAATATTTCGTATGGTGATCGGAATGCTACCACTGAAGATATTATCAAGGCCGCTAAGTTGTCCAAAGCTCATGAATTTATTATGGAGCTTCCACTAGGCTACGACACGATCGTAGGGGAACGGGGAATGGGACTTTCGGGAGGACAGAAGCAGCGAATTGCGATTGCTCGCGCCTTGCTTAAAAACCCTAAGATTCTCATTCTTGACGATGCTACGAGTGCTGTAGATATGGAGACGGAGCAGGAGATTCAAGCGGGCTTCAAAGAGGTTATGGCTGGGCGCACGACGTTTATTATCGCTCACCGAATCTCCTCACTGCGGCATGCAGATGAGATTGTTGTATTGGAGGACGGTCATACGGTTCAGCGGGGTACACATGAGGAGTTGCTACAGCTCAAAGGGCCTTACCGTGAAACTTATGATATTCAATACGCCGATGCACCTGCCGTCAACCAAGCTGCACAGAGGAGGGGGAACGATTGAAAAAAGACGACTTCAAAGATAAGAAGGAAACGTTTGATTCTAAAGAACAGGGCAAGAAATCTCAAGTCCCTAAAACGGAGCGGTTTGTATATGCAGATGATGAAATCATCGAAAAGCCGTTCAATTGGGAAATGATTGCCCGTCTTGGTCATTATATAAAGCCTTACATGAGAAGATTGCTCCCCATCATTCTCATCTCCGTCATCTTAGTTACTTTATCCAAGCTAGCTATTCCATGGCTACTCGCTTATGCCATTGATAAGCCAATCGCAAACGGAAATATCAATCTGCTTTGGATTGTTATGGGTTCAATTGCAGCTTTGTACGTCGTTCAGTGGTTTGCTGGTAATTACCGGATTCGTTCCACCAATGAGGTAGGCCAGAGAGTCATTTATGACCTACGGGATGATCTTTTTCGCCATATTCAGTCCTTGTCCTTTCGATTCTTTGACAAGCGACCCGCAGGCTCTGTACTGGTTCGCGTAACGAATGATGTCAATTCGCTGCAGGACCTGCTGACAAATGGTGCTGTCAATGTATTGATTGATTGTGTGCAATTGGTTGGAATCATCATCATCTTGTTTCTTCTGAATATTAAGCTTGCCTTAGCGGTCATCGTTACCGTTCCCCTTATGTTTTTGGTTTCTACCAAATTGCGTAAGAAGATTCGGCGAGCCTGGCAGGATGTACGGACGAAAAACTCACGGATTAACGCTCACCTGAATGAAAGTATCCAAGGTGTACGTGTAACCCAAGCCTTTACGCAAGAGAAAGAAAACATGCAATACTTCGATGAAATGAACATCATTAATCGCCATTCGTGGGATAAAGCATCGATGATGAACCAAGTGTTTGGTCCAATTATCGATATTACCGGCGCAATTGGCTACTGTGTTCTTTTCTGGTACGGCGCTAGACTCGTCGAGACTCATGCTATTACTGTTGGAGTCCTTTTCGCCTTCTTTTCGTACATGGGCAACTTCTGGGAACCGATTAACAGGCTAGGCCAGATGTATTCTCAGCTTCTAGTGGGTATGGCTTCTGCTGAACGAATCTTTGAATATATCGATGAGTTGCCAAGCGTTGTCGAAAAAGAGGACGCTGAAGAATTGCCATCGATTGATGGTCGCCTTGAATTTGACAATGTGGTGTTTGAATACGAGCCAGGCCGTACGGCCTTGCACAATTTCAATCTCAAGGTAGCAGCCGGTCAATCCATCGCGCTCGTTGGACATACAGGGTCTGGGAAGAGTACAATCATCAACTTGCTCTGTCGATTCTACGATCCGGTGGAAGGGGCGATTCTCATTGACGATAAGGATATCCGTGATATTACCGTGCCTAGCTTGCGCTCACAGGTCGGAATTGTGCTTCAGGATACGTTTATCTTCTCAGGGACGATCCGCGACAACATTCGCTTCGGTCGCCTGAATGCGACGGATTATGAAGTGGAAGAGGCGGCTAGAGCTGTACTCGCGCATGACTTTATCTTAAGCCTGCCCGATGGATATGAAACAGAGGTCCAGGAGCGGGGGAACATCCTGTCTATGGGTCAACGTCAACTCTTGTCTTTTGCTCGAGCGCTATTGGCTGATCCACGTATTCTCATCTTGGATGAAGCAACGGCCAGCATTGACACAGAGACGGAATTAAAAATTCAATTGGCTCTAAAAACCTTACTAAAGGGTCGAACGTCCTTTATAATCGCCCATCGACTATCAACCATTCGCCATGCTGACAAAATCATTGTTCTTGATCATGGAAGGATGATGGAGGCTGGTAATCATGATGACCTCATGCGTATGGATGGAATCTATAATGGACTGATTGAGGCACAATACCGTTATATGGTCGAAGCCGCAGGTTAAAGCATAACCTGGGAATCGTTATTCATTTGCCTTTATATAATCTTTAGACATAATTGAAACAGTGACAGGTCACCTCTCTAGAGAGCTCCTGTTGCTGTTTTTAATTATTTTAACAGTTTTTCTATGTTTTCTACCGAGTCGGGTTTAGTGACAGTGTTGCAAATATTTCGGCGAAGTTTTACTCTATAGAAATATGGCATGATTCGTCAGGATATCCTAATCCTGTTCGGCTTAAGACTTGGAGGTATAATAATGAGATCCACACGATGGTTATGGGGCTTTGTGGGAATGGCGGCTTTGCTTTCTACTCTTTTGTTTATCGGAGGTTTTATTTACGCGATACGGACAGCCGTTTTTCCAGAGGAGGGTAATAAAGTGCAGCCTGCATTGCCAGCACCAACCTCTGCTTTAGCCGAGGATATTTCCTCGTCAAAGGAAATAAACATTCTCGCTATTGGTGATTCCTTAACACGAGGTGTTGGAGACGCTACCGGTAAAGGTTATGTCGAACGCGTTAAAGCAGGCTTACAGTCTAGTTTGGGCAAAGAAACCTATGTCTGGAATCTGGCTATTTCCGGTGCCAAAACAGCGGATCTGCTGGAGCAATTGGATCATACGAACACTAGCGCACGCATGCAGGACTATACCAAGCAAGCGAATGTCATATTACTGACCATTGGCGGCAACGATATGTTTCAAATGGGGGTTAAGGATGATAAATCTCCTCTTAACCCAAATGAAATGGCATTCGATTTGGACTTGCTTAAGAAGAATATGCCTGCTGCACTAGAACAGCTTGACCAGATTTTGACTCGGATATCGAAGCTAAATCCTAAGGCGCGGATTATGTATGTGATGTTTTATCATCCATTCTTGGATTACGATACAGAGCGGGTAGGTTCGCTTTTTGTTCAAGCGTGGGAAGGAAAAGCATTTGAAATTGCCAATCGTTTAGGGAATGTAACGGTTGTTCCGACTTACGATTTGTTTCAACAGGTTCCTGTTAAGTATTTGTACACGGATCATTTCCATCCTAATCCAGACGGCTACGAACGAATTGCAGAACGAGTCCTGCAGGCTCTAAATTGATCATGAGGAGATGCGGATCATGACCGACCATTCGGTGGTGCTTTCTGTTAAGGGTTTGAAGAAGCAGATAGGCAAAAAAATAATCATCAAAGGGATTAGCTTTGAGGTAAAAAAGGGTGAGGTTTTTGGATTTCTTGGACCTAATGGAGCAGGGAAGACGACAACGATCCGCATGCTGGTGAATTTAATTCGACCCACCGAGGGAACGATATCCATCTGTGGCATCAATTTACATAAAAAGCCCGAGCTTGCATTATTAAATGTGGGATGTATTGTTGAGAACCCAGAGCTTTATAGTTATATGACGGGCTGGGAAAATCTTGAACACTTTGCTCGAATGTTCCCGGACGTTGGCCAGGATCGAATCCATGAGGTGGTTACGATTGTTGGCATGGATCGGCGTATTGATGACAAAGTTAAAACCTATTCCCTTGGCATGCGCCAGAGACTGGGTATTGCCCAAGCTTTGCTTGGAAGACCCAAGCTGCTTATTCTAGATGAGCCTACGAATGGGCTAGATCCACAAGGGATTAAAGATATGCGCGAATTCATTCGTGAGCTTGCCCTCTCTGGGCTAAGCGTGTTTGTATCCAGTCATCTGCTCAGTGAAATCCAGCTGATGTGTGACCGAGTAGCAATCATTAGCCAAGGTGAAGTCATCTCGGTTGGTGGTGTAGAAGAGCTATTGGGCCAATCTGAGAACCAGATCATTTGGCGGGCAGCGCCTTATACAGAGGCTGAGCGAATATTACGGCCTTATATGCAGAACCCTTCCTTATCAAGCGCTTTCGTGCTTATAGATGATGTTGGAGATGATCAAGAACAGAATGGTGTTGTTGAGTTAATCTCGTTCATGCCGCCGGAAGAGGTTCCAGTGACGAATCGCAAGCTTGTTGAGGCGGGAGTAGAGGTTTATTCCATCACGATTAAGAATCCGACCCTTGAAGAACTATTCCTGCGGTTGACAGAAGGTGAAACCATTGGTTAACTTATATCCGTTGGTCAAAAACGAAACGATTAAAATGCTGAGAAAACGACGCTTCCAGGTTGTCATTCTCATTGTTGCTGCTTTGATTCCTATTTTTGTCTATGCTCAGGTTAGAATTGCCGAGAACAATCGCGAGAAATTTGGAAATGTCGATTGGCGGATCAGTGCGGAGAAGCGAGTTGCCGATATGAGCAACACGATGAGCAGCAATATCCCTGATGAATGGAAGCTGTACCGGAAGATTGAAATTCAGCGGCTGCAATACTCCCTAGAGAAAAATGTAGATCCAAGTGCGCCGACCTCAGTTAATTTTGCAAGTACATTCATCCAGAATGCCGTCGGTTTATTTCTTCCACTTCTGGTTGCTATTGTCACGTCAGACATTGTCTCTTCTGAGCATTCCACGGGTACGATTAAACTTCTCTTGACACGGCCCGTAACAAGATGGAAAATTCTCATGAGTAAATTCATTACTCTTATCTTGTTTGTTTCACTAATTGTGATCTGTACAGCCTTACTCACTTACCTGATCTCAAGTATAGCTTTCGGTTTTGGAGGCTTTGGGGCACCTGTATTAACGGGCTTCAAAGTGACAGGGGAAGTTCTGGACACCTCGCAAGCTTATATCATTGAACAGTGGCAATACCTGATTATGGAGCTTGGACTTGCCTGGTTTTCATGTATAGTCGTAGCCACACTCTCTCTGATGATCTCGGTACTCGTACGTAGTACCGCTGCAGGCATGGGTATTATGCTGGCTGTTCTTATTGCTGGAATGATCTTGGTCAACATGGTATCCACATGGGAGAGCGCCAAATATTTGTTCATGATTAATTTGGATACGATCTCATTTTTAGCTGGATCCATACCTCCCGTTCCGGGACTCACCATGGGATTTTCTTTGTCTGTTTTGGCCGTTTGGGCTTTGGGAGCTTTAGGGATATCATTTGGGGTCTTTACGCGAAGGGATATCTTGGGTTAAACTTGAATTCTTGGCAGCGTAGAACGGACGTTCCTATTATATTATATTCTTACTTGCGATTTTGAATGATGGAGGCACTAAAATTGGCTGAACAGATTGAATTGTTTGAGAACGCTGTAACACCGGTGAAGTCCAACTATGGTGCAGATGATATTCAAATACTGGAGGGTCTTGTCGCCGTTCGAAAGCGTCCGGGAATGTATATCGGCAGCACCAGTGCATCTGGACTGCATCACCTTGTTTGGGAAATCATTGATAATGCGGTTGATGAGCATCTTGCTGGGCACTGCTCGGAGGTTAATCTTGTTATTCATGCGGACCATTCGATTTCAGTAACGGATAATGGCAGAGGAATACCGACTGGCATGCATAAGTCTGGCATTCCAACACCGCAGGTCGTTTTTACCATTCTTCATGCAGGTGGTAAATTCGGCGGTGGGGGTTATAAGAAATCGGGTGGGCTGCACGGAGTAGGGGCTTCAGTTACGAATGCTTTATCCGAATGGCTAGAGGCCGAAATTTATCAGGATGGCAAAATTCATCGCCAACGTTTCGAATACTGGGTGGATAGCACTGGCAAGGAACATGTAGGGGAACCTGTAGGCGGACTAGATATTATCGGCAACACCAGAAAAACAGGCTCAAAAATTTCCTTCAAGCCGGATAAGCGTGTTTTCTCTGCTGGCATCTCTGTTAGCTATGACACATTAGCTGAGCGGTTGCAGGAAATTGCCTTTCTTAACTCTGGATTAAGGGTCACGATCAAGGATGAACGATCGGGTAAAGAAGACGCTTTTGTTTATGAGGGTGGCGCGAGTCAATTTGTTGAGTTTCTGAATGAAGAGAAAACAACGCTGCATGACGTGATTCATTTCTATGCGGAGAAGGAAGATATTGAGGTAGAGGTTGCTTTTCAATACAATGACGGCTATACGGAAACCATTGTATCCTTTGTTAATTCTATTCCGACCAAAGGCGGAGGAACGCATGAAACGGGGTTCAAGATTGCATTCACCCGGGTCATGAATGAATATGCCCGCAAGACGGGTATTTTGAAGGAGAAAGAAAAAAACCTGGAGGGGACTGACCTTCGGGAAGGTCTCATGTCCGTGATTAATATCAAAATGTCCGAGGTGGAATTCGTCGGGCAGACGAAGGACCAGCTAGGAAGTGCATCCGCGCGCAGTGCCGTAGATGCCGTTGTCTCTGAGAAAATGGCTGTTTTCCTTGAGGAGAATCCAGCCTCTGGTCAAGCTTTACTGAAAAAGGCTGTCCAATCGGCAAGAGCTCGCGAGGCGGCACGTAAAGCACGAGATGAGATCCGCAATGGCAAAAAAGGCAAGAGCGAGAGTTCAAACCTTAATGGTAAATTAACACCTGCCCAGTCTAAGGATTTTATGAGCAATGAGTTGTTCATTGTCGAAGGAGATTCAGCCGGAGGCTCGGCTAAACAAGGGCGCGACTCTAAGCATCAAGCGATTCTACCGCTCAAAGGCAAGCCGATGAACCCGGAGAAGGCCAAGCTGCTCGACATCCTGCGAAACGAGGAATACAAGGCAATCATATCTGCTATTGGAGCGGGAGTAGGCCCCGAATTTGATCAGACAGAAACCAACTATGGTAAAATTATAATCATGACAGATGCCGATACAGACGGTGCCCATATTCAGGTCCTGCTTTTAACTTTTTTCTATCGGTATATGAAGCCTTTGATAGACGCAGGAATGGTGTTTATCGCTCACCCGCCTTTATTTAAAATTACGAAGAAAAGTGGTAAATCGAGTACGTTTCGCTATGTATTTTCCGATGAGGAGCTTAAGGCTGCGCTGAGGGACTATGGAAAAAATGTCGAGCTTCAACGATATAAAGGACTTGGTGAGATGAATCCCGACCAGCTGTGGGAGACGACGATGAATCCCGAGACTCGTAAACTGTTTCAGGTACAGATTGATGATGCTGCCAAGGCGGAGCGCAGAGTGACGACACTTATGGGTGACAAGGTAGAGCCACGTAAGCGCTGGATCATTGAGAATGTTGATTTCACCGATTATGAAGAATAGACCGAGGAGATTATAGGCTAATGGGTATTTTAGAACAGTTTCTACCCGCATTCCTTGAGGATGTCGTCAGCGACCGGTTTGGGCGCTATTCCAAATATATCATTCAGGACCGAGCTATTCCGGATGTACGGGATGGTCTGAAGCCTGTACAACGGAGGATTCTCTATTCCATGTATGAATCCGGCAATACGCCGGACAAGCCATACCGAAAGTCTGCAAAGACCGTAGGAGATGTCATGGGGAACTATCACCCCCACGGAGATTCCTCCATCTACGACGGTATGGTGCGGATGGCGCAGCCATGGAAGATGGGTCATGTTCTTGTCGATGGACATGGCAACTGGGGATCAATGGATGACGATCCGGCTGCTGCTATGCGTTATACTGAGGCGCGATTATCTCCCATTGCCATGGAGCTTCTGCGTGACCTCGACAAGCGTACGGTTGAATTTAAAGATAACTTTGACAATACGGCCAAAGAGCCCGTCGTGTTTCCTTCGCGCTATCCGAATCTTCTGGTCAATGGTGTAAGTGGAATTTCTGCTGGCTTCGCCACGGAAATTCCTCCCCACAATCTAATGGAGATCATCGATGGTTGTATTCGTATGATGGATCAGCCTGATTTGTCACTTGAAGAATTAATGAAGATTGTTATCGGTCCGGATTTCCCTACCGGGGGCATTATTATGGGGGGAGAGGGTATTCAGGAAGCATTCCGCACAGGAAAAGGGCGGATATACTTGAGATCCCTCACGACAATAGAGGATATGAGGGGCGGCAAGCAGCAGATTGTCATCACCGAAATCCCTTACCAGGTCGTTAAGAGTCGATTAGTTACGGCTATGGAGAATATCCGCTTGGAGAAGAAAGTAGAAGGAATCGCCGAGGTACGTGACGAGAGTGGGCGTAATGGACTGCGGATTGTTGTCGAGCTTAAGAAGGATACCGATGCGCAAGGAATCCTTGCTTATCTGCTAAAGAAAACAGATCTGCAAATAACCTATAACTATAACATGGTGTCGATCGTAAAACGCGCTCCTATGCAGCTTGGCATTCGGGAAATGCTGCTTGCTTATATTGACCATCAGAAGGAAGTCGTCACGCGCCGCAGTCAGTATGAGCTAGAGAAGGCGGAGGATCGGGCGCACGTACTGGCGGGCTTGGTTAAGGCACTGAACATCTTGGATGAGATCATCGCCGAGATCAAAGCCTCCAAGAACCGACTGGATGCTCAGAAGAATCTAGTTGAGCGTTTTGAATTCACAGAACGCCAAGCCGATGCGATTCTAACCCTGCAATTATACCGTTTAACGAACCTTGAGATTACTTCATTAGAGAAGGAACTTAAAGAAGCAGAGCGAATCATGGCTTATCTTCGAGGCATTCTCTCAAGCAATTCCAAGCTGCTGAAGGTTATAAAGGATGAAATGTCGGAGATCCGATATAAGTATGGAGTGGAACGTCGTTCGGTCATACAGGAGGAAGTTGATGAACTCAAGGTAAACCGCGAGGTCATGGTTGCTGCTGAGGATGTCTTCATTGCTTTGACGAACCAGGGTTATGTAAAAAGGACAAGTAAGCAGTCTTACACACGCTCAGGCAGCGATATCGCATTAACCGGAACGAAGGAAGGGGACTATCTACGGTTTCTTCTAGAGGTCAATACGATTGATAACCTGATGATCTTCACGCGACGTGGGCAATCCTTTCTGCTTCCCGTTCATCAAATCCCGGAATATAAGTGGAAAGAGAACGGAACAGCCATCGTAAATATCATTCCTTTGGCCAAAGACGATCGTATCGTTAGCGTGATCCCTGTCAAGGATCTCACGGTCCCAGGCACTTCCTTTGTTTTCGTGACACGTAAGGGACAGATCAAACGGACAGAGATGAAAGAATATGCTACCAATCGTTCCAATGGAATATTGGCTTGCAAGGTTGGAGAAGGGGATGAAATTATCCAAGTCTTCGAAAGTAACGGCGGTGATGACCTGCTGCTTGTGACCAAGCAAGGAAACAGTATCCGTTTTAAAGAGGATGAAGTGAACAACATGGGACGCGCAGCGGCTGGCGTACGTGGGATTGCCCTTAAAGAGGGGGATGAGCTTGCCGATGTACTCAAGTTTTCTGAGGATGCGGGTGAAGTTCTAGTCTTTACTGAGCTTGGTTACGGGAAGCGCTCGCTGCTTTGTGATTATCCTGTTCAAGGCCGCGGTGGCAAAGGAGTTGCCTCCTTTGAATTTAAAGAAGGCAAGCGAGTGAAGCCCAATGGATCAGAATTGGTCGCAGCCTTTATCGTCAGAGAGCCTTACGAGCTTCAGCTTGTGACAACCACAGGGAAGAAGCTATCCTTCCTTACAGAGAAATCGCCTATCGAGGAAAGACGTTCGACCGGTCGGCTGCTTGTTGCAATGGAAAAAGGAGAATTAATCAGTGACATCTTTCCAGTAGTAGCTGCCGATGCATAGCAGCCCTTCCATATTTTAAGCTTAAAGGATCACCCTGGCCACGTTCTAAGTTGTGGCCAGGGTGGTTTTATTCTCTATATCAGAATGTATAAATATTATATGTTCATTCTGATTCCGCATCGGTAAACGCACGGCGTCAAAGGACGCCGACAGGCGTTTATCCTTGATAAGGTTTACATTAAGTCAGACTGGCATTGCCTTGAAATGGCAAGCTAGGGACTGGATATTATAAAATAAGAAAAGCTGTAGAACGCTGTCAAAAGCTCATTTTTGCACGAATTTTACCGGAAAATATTAATGGAATTAACCTTTTTTTTTCACCAGCCCGATGATATAATGGGTTCGAAATTCAGGATATGAAACGGACAAGCTAAGCCCTTAGGGTTAGTGTCCATAATGGAGGGGTAACCGTGTATTCTAGCGATTTCATCAGGCTTTGGCACAAAATATCCAAGGATATGAAACTCCATATGGATGGTCGACTAAGTCCTACACTTACAGAGGGGCAGCTTCAT
This sequence comes from Gorillibacterium sp., assembly GCA_014380705.1. Next base: position 13,823 of record JACMJI010000398.1, read on the forward strand.
GTTTTGGAGCTACTTTCGAGGGATGAACGAATGAAGCCCTCAGATTTTCTCGAATTTCTAGAGACAACACCCGCTGCGATTACTACCCTGCTAGATCGAATGGAGAAAGCAGAGCTGGTTATCCGAGAACGAGATGAGAAGGACCGGCGAATCGTTTGGATTACCGTGACAGACAAAGGGCGAGCCGAATGTATCAGAGGCTTGGAGATCAGACAAAGTTTTATTGACTCCCATCTGAGCCGGATATCCGCACATAACCAACAGCTGCTTGTATACCTTTTGGGGAAAGTGGCTAATTGAACAATAAAAGGGGCTTCTTCCATGATCATCAATAGGATGACCGCTGGAAAGCCCCTTTTGCTTTAAAAAATTGAGTTAAAACTTATCACTCCATAAGCTCCATGGATGTTCCTGAGGTGGTCGTGAGACAAAGGATAAACGCTCTTCCGGTCTAGTTGGATGGTTAAAGGCAATCTCTGTCGACCACAAGGCGATCTGGGTTCCGGGTTGATTGCGATTGGCACCATATTTTTGATCTCCATACAGCGGACACCCAATAGTGGCAAATTGCACACGGATTTGATGCGAGCGACCCGTTAAGAGAGTAATTTTCACTAGGGTTAACCCAGAGGACTGCCCGAGTATTCGATAATCAAGCAGTGCCTCTTTGGCTCCCTCAGCGCCTTCCGGGACCGTTCGAACCATGTTAGTCCTGCTGTCCTTCAGCAAGTGATGGCGCAGCCTTCCGGTTTCTTCTTTAGGTTGACCATGAACAATGGCTAGATAGGTTTTACCAAAGGTACGGCTGCGAACCGCTTCTGATAATCGCGAAGCGGCCTTCGAGGTTTTGGCAAAAACCATCGCGCCGCCGACAGGTCGATCCAGGCGATGGACAAGACCCAGAAAGACATTGCCGGGCTTGCCGTGGCGAAGTTTTAAATCTTCCTTCAGCGCAGTAAGCATATCCTTGTCCCCGGAGTCGTCTTCCTGTGTCGGTATGTTGACCGGCTTTACGACCACTAAAACATGGTTGTCCTCATAAAGCACAGGAATTTCAGGGAAATGCTCGTCAGGATGGGCTGGCATACTTATGCCTCCCAGCGTCCGAGGATCCCACAAGGCAGACATAAGCCACTTGCGGTGATCGGGAGTCCGATCTCATCGCTCATCAATTTCCCGCCATGCTGCTGGGAAATGGCTAGGGATAAGACATTGGTCAATACCGTTGCTGAAATACCTGTTGTGTAAGAATTAATTAAGAAAAACAAGGGATTGTCGCTGAGAATCGCTGAACAGCTAGCAACAAAACGGTATAGATCCGTTTCTAGCTTCCACATCTCCCCATTCGGTCCTCTGCCATAGGAGGGAGGGTCCATGATGATCGCATCATATTTGCTGCCACGGCGTTCCTCACGAGCCACAAACTTGAACACATCATCCGTAATATAGCGAACCGGATGCTCCCCAAGCCCTGATAGGGTCGCATTCTCCTTGGCCCATTGAACCATTCCCTTTGCCGCATCGACGTGCACCACTTCGGCTCCTGCTGCCGCACAGGCAAGCGTTGCACCTCCAGTATAGGCAAACAAGTTCAGAACCCGAATCGGCCGTTTAGCCTGACGGATCTTGTCCATCATCCAGTCCCAGTTCGCTGCTTGTTCTGGGAATAATCCCGTGTGCTTGAAGCTTGTGGGCTTGATGTAGAATTTTAGCTCTTTGTATCCGATCGACCACCGTTCAGGCAGCTTGACCTTTGTGTCCCATTCACCGCCTCCAGTAGTACTGCGATGATAACGAGCATTGGCCCGACGCCAGGCCTCTGTTTCTTCGGTAAGCGGCCAGATAATCTGAGGGTCCGGGCGGCGAAGAACAAACCCGCCCCAGCGTTCCAGCTTCTCTCCGCTTCCTGTGTCAATCAGTTCATATTCTTTCCAGTTTTCAGATACGAGCATGTTTGTTAATCTCCC